>DATCWH010000020.1:0-3532 GCA_036566445.1 Nitrososphaeraceae archaeon | reverse complement strand
CAGAAAATTTTTAGTTGGAATAAAATTGTATGGATCTTTATGATAGCGAGTACTATGGGATTATTCGTTTTAAGTAATACACAATTTTAAATAAAAAGTATTGATGATACTAGTTACCAGTATCATCAGGGTTGTTGTCGTTGTTGGTGTTGTCGTTGTTGGTGTTGTCGTTGTTGTTAGCGTTGTTATTATTGGCTATTTGGTTTTGGAAGAAGTTAGTGTCTTCAGAACAGCGCACTATTTCATAGTCAATAAGATTAGCTCCTATTTTTCCTGCCAGGTCTATACAATCTTGCATGTCTTGATCTGCTCCTTGATAAGCCCCCGAATCCTTGAACGCATCCAAAGATATCTGATCGGTATCTACATCACTATTTTTTATGTCGTCTACCAGTTCGTTGAGATCGTTATACTCTTCAGGATTGTTGCTAGCATTTGCAGATTGATTGGTATTTGTATTTGAAGCCGTGGCAGTATCCGTAGTTGGTGCAGTATCCGTAGTTGGTGCAGTATCGGTTCCATTCTGCATTGATCTTGTTGTGAATTCTACGGCTTCATCTTGTGTAAACTTCCCTGTTTTCATAAGTTCATTAATCAAATTGCTTTGTTTAACATCATCGGAAATTGATGTATCGGAAGCTGGTGTGTCATCAGTGCCGGTATCGGAAGCTGGTGTGTCATCAGTGCCGGTATCTGTTTGTGTGCCGGTATCTGTTTGTGTGCCGGTATCTGTTTGTGTGCCGGTATCTGTTTGTGTGCCGGTATCTGTAGCTGTGCTTGTATTGGCAGAAGTTTGAGTAATAGGAGCGCTACCATTTAAAATGTACTTGGTTTTGAAAAAATTCACATCATCAACACATTGTACCACTTCTTTATCAGCAAGATGATCTCCTACTTCTGCTGCTAGGTCTATACAATCTTGCATACTATCATCAGCATCTTCAAAAATGTCTGAAGCTTCCATCGATTCTATAGGTATATCTTCTATTTCTTCGTCACCGTCTCTTACGGCATCTGCAAATTCTGCGAGATCATCATAATTATCTAATACTTGTTGTTCCTTATGCAGTGCCTGTACCGGAATGCTATTTACAACAAGGAAAGAAACTCCGAGAGCTATAATTGTTCCTAATAGAAGAGATATATTTATTATTGGTTGTGTCTTGATCATATTCCAAGCTCTAAATTAACATAAATAAATCTTTTGAAATACAGATATAGAATCTAAGCATTTGTTTTTTGTCCGATTTTACTCATGTCTTTACGATTATCTAAGTGATTTTAGCATTTGAATAAGATTTCCTACCTAACGATAATAAAGAATAGCTTGAAGAACTACATGTTATGTTATGAAATGTTATGAAATCTGACTCTGCACTGTGCCCAATAATATCATAATTCGATTTTTGGTTATGATCACCTAATGTTATCTTTGAGATTTGCTTTATTAATTGGGAGGAATTAAAATCTAAATCCACAAATAACTATCAATTACATTCGACTTTACATCCAAATCAGAGAACCCCCCTATTTTCCAAATATCACATAGTAATACTGTAAGTAGTATCGTTAGCATTATTTTCCACATTAAAATTAATAATTTGTAACAATCCTTTGTGATCTCAGATTTATATATTGTCAAATTAATACATGATAAGAAATGGTGAGGTTGAATTTAATTTCTAAATGAGTTGATATTTAGAAATATTATGATACTTTGCTTTATGATATCTTGCCACAGAATTTAAATGATATACCGAACATGCTACCAATCTAAACAGTGTAAGGGCATACAAATAATATGATTCATAATTAGGACTTAGAAAAGAAAGTAATATTCATAGGTGCTTACGATGATTATCTGTTTGAATTGACTTATTCTCAACAAAAAATAATTCAATACTAAAATAAAACATTACCAATATTTTAGAAACAATTAGTAATGAAGAGTTAGCGTTACTGTAGTTAATATCAACAGATGATACCCTAGAATTGCAAATAAAATTCGGCTTAGCTCCACTTTTATCTTTTATTTAGTTAGTTTGTTTGTTTTTACTAATTTTGGATGTATGTATGTCGACTATTTATTGAGTTCGCATAACTTAATATCTTGAAATTATCCACAAAATATCTAGAGTATAACAATCCTATAGAAAAATCTCGAATATCTAAAAAACTATATATATTAAGTTAGCCAATAATATTATACCTAAACACTAACTGGGAGTATTGGTTGTTTCTTGTTCAGCATCCGAAAATCCCAGTTGATTTATATTTTCTGTATCAATATTTTCACTATATAAATTTTCTTTCTAGAGGTGATTCGGAATCCCAAGATTGCTTGAATAATAATCAATCTAACTGTTATTTCGTCATGTTTTTGAATCTTTTTACTATTTTAAAACAAAGGATATCTGAAACCCTTACAACAATAACTCGAAAGTATTAACATTACTGTGAGTTATATCACTAGCGATGCCCAATAAAATAATATAAATTTAGGTGACCATTCTTCGGAAAGTTAAATTTATTCTTGGTAAACTGATTTTCTTAGATTTAGGCAGACTATGTAGCCAGTTTTTTTGTGTTGCTTCCTTCATTAATAGTAAACTACCATGTTCAAGTAATACTGAAATAATTTTCTTACTTTGTTTGTGCTTAAAGGAGAATTTCCGCTCTGCTCCAAAACTTACTGAAGCTATAGTGCTATTTTCTTCAATTGATTTTTCATCATCGCTATGCCATCCCATACCTTCATTGCCATCGTGATACAAGTTCAATAAGCATGAATTAAATTTTGTATTCGATAGATTTTCGACAATTTGTTTAAGATTCATGAGTTCTCCAGTCCAGGGCAATGCTTCCTTTATAGTACTCGAATAAATATACACATAGTTAGAATCACCATACCAGGCAGTTTTTCTTTTGGTAACTATGTGTTTTCCAAATACTACTACCTCATCGTTCTTCCATGGAGTATTTTGTAATAATGAAAGAAAGTATCCGTTAGCCTCATTAAATGTGAAGATCCTGCCGTAGTAATTTGCTACACCTTCCATATCTAGTAGATTAGTTACATAAGCCTTCAATATGCTAAATACTTTATATTGTCTTATTATACTTAATCCTACAGTTACTGATGCAATCCCTGAATCAGTATCACTTTCTAAAATTTGTAAAAAAATATAACTAAAAAGTGATTAATAAACGTGTTTTCTTATAATGTTTTAGAAACAATTAACGTTATTGTGGTTAGTACTTTCTTCATCTTTCTAATATCCATGTAAATAGATTTTAATTCCTCCTCGGTTGAGGCAGATATTTTAGCAACTATATCGTAAACTCCAGATACTGGGGAAACTTCCTGAACACCATCAATTTTTTCCAACTCTTCAACTACTTTTTCTGATGAAGCAAGATCACAACAAATTAATACATATGCATTAACCATGGATATACTATAATGTTATAGGGTTTAAATAAGTACAACACTATTAATCCATATCACTAGTGATATAATCTAAGATATTTG
>DATCWH010000003.1:0-3199 GCA_036566445.1 Nitrososphaeraceae archaeon | reverse complement strand
TCAACATTTTTCATGCTTATTATTTTTTCAGCAAAAGTAAGTGAATTATCATCAAAGATATTTTTGATGAGAGAAAAATCCTGTTTTTCTTCACGCTGGTGTAGAGAGGCAGAGGAGGACGAAGATGATGTTGTTTGCATTTCAAGTCGCCTCCTTGATTTATGAATTATTCATGGATTGAATTAAAGTTATCTCTTAAATCAATTTTTCATCTGTGGATCTGATAAGCCTAAGTTATAGTTTCATGATTGCAATGGTTTACTGTGTGGAGCATAAAAGACATTTATTTTTGGTCTACCGTAGACGATCTCCTCAAAAAGGGATATGATCACGGATTCCCTTTCTCATTTATCTTTTCTTCCATGTCTTCCAGTTCATTTCTGCTATATGTTTGTGTACCTCAATCTCTCCATTCTCAAAACCCATTAACTTACAATTTTCTATTAAACTCATCTCGAGCTCATGAGCAACCTCGTAACATACCATCGGATCAATTTTATTTTTTTCAGCAAAGTCCATGAATAGGGGGATAATATACTGTTGGAATTTAAGTTTGTCATCTTCATCTTTTTCTGGTGGATTTTCTGGAGGTCTTTTATTCTCACTCATTTTTATATTTTAGTTATCTCTGCACAATAAACCTTACAGATATGCAATATTTTTTTTGCTGTCTATGATGATGAAGTAGATTGTCCTCGGACGAAGAAAAACTTGATAGTGCCATTGCTGAGGTTATGATGCTAATCCGAAGATGTAGAGATAAAACAAGACTTTTGCTTTAATTCGAATAGCGCTCAAACCACTAAGGAATGTATGCAAAACGAGTTTTTATAGCTTTATGGAACGTTCTTCCCATTGGTAACCCAATAGCCATTGGGTAATATAATAGCCATTGGGTAATATAATAGGAAATACTACTACGGTAAAAGAGGGTTAGTTAGATTAATATTCACCTAGGATTAGATAATTATTTATTGATTGTTTATGGCCAATTGATTAGTCACCATGGGGCAGGTGCTCCATAGAAAACTATTTTCCATTTAACCCAAAAGCATTCTTACCATTTAACTTTAGAAGAAAAGAAGAGGAGGAGTTTTCTTATTTTATATTCGTATCTTCATTTTAGTAAAATACTTCCTACAATTACATAAGACAGTGAGCGAGTTTATGGTAATATGGAAAATTAAACTTCATTTTAAGATATGATCTTTGACGGATCGGTCTGATCTATTCATTTTTGATTTTGGGAGGATGATTTTCTAACCATTTGCTTCCTTTTCTTGCAAGTAATTCAAAATTTTCTCTAAACCGAGGATCATTCCATTCTTTTCTTATGCCATATATGACTGACTTTGTACCTTCCCATTCTGTTTGTCCTGCACCGTATCTGTCGAAATATAGATTTTCGTCAAGAAAGTGATATTCTATTAATATCCCTGCTAACTCAAATTTTGATGTAAATCTTTCAAATAGTTGAGCTCCTTTGCTTCCTTGTGGATATTTGTTTCTGAATTCTTCAAACGATGTTACTTCTCTATTATATTCTCCCCAAAACCATTCTGCTGCTTCAAAATCATAATTAGTGTTATACAACTCTGCTAACTCGAATAGCATATCTATGTCATCTTCTGTCGCCACTCTTGTCTTTCGGCTTTTAGACTTCGACTTTAACCTTTGTTTGGATCTTGCCACGGCTAATTGTGTAAGTACTAGTAAATAAATTCATTCATTTATGTTACTAGTCTGCTTGCGAGATTTGAAGTAAACTTTTTGTACACAGGAGATGCAAGGCTAAGAAAATGTTATTGATTTTCCTTGTCTAGTATTATTTACTTCTGAGACCAGGACGAAAATTTCCCCTCTAGGACTAATTATTGTCTCCTTGAGTTCAGGGAATATTTAGGATTCTAATTTCCTTGCTTATTTTATATAACTGCTGCTACGGTGCTATGACCTCTATGACCTCTATCCTTCCTTCATTATTTTGTCACCTTTTAGTTTTTGGATTCTATTGTTTTTTTTGTTTTTTTGTAAGGTAGAAATAAATATCTAGCCTAAAAAAGAGTATCCAAATTATGGAGATGGCACCACACGTATTATTTCAATATGGAATCATGTTGCTTGCCTTGATTTTTACTCTAGGTATATTGCAATTTCCTTCATTACAGCAGCAACTATACTATCAAAGTGCTACAGCACAACAACAACCAAATAATGAAACTACCTCATCTTCAATTTCTAATAATAATACCAATATGACAACAGGAACAGAGTCGGTCCCAGAAAATGCTCGCGGCCCGGCTATACCTCAGGATAAGGGTTATCTAATTCAAGATTTGGGAGATAATCTTTACTTTCTGACAAATGGAGCATACAACACCATGTTTATGGTTACTGACGAAGGAGTTATCGCAGTCGATGCCCCCCGGCTATTGGTGACAATTACTTAAAGGCAATAGCAGAGATAACTGATAAGCCAGTCAAATATGTTGTCTATAGTCACTCCCATGCAGACCATATCGGTGCTGCAAGTATGTTTCCTGACAATGCATCCTATATAGCGCACGCCGAAACAGCGGCCCAATTAAGACTTGCCAACGATTCTAATAGACCTATTCCTACAATTACTTTTACTGACAGTTATGAATTACAATCTGGAAACCAATCATTATTGTTAGAATATTATGGTACCAACCATGAAGCAGGAAATGCCTTCATTTATGCACCTGCACAGAAGACGCTAATGTTGGTGGATGTAATTTATCCGGGATGGGTTATTTTTGATGGCTTGGCAGGATCCGAGAATGTAACAGGATTTGTACAAGCACATGATACCGCATTGAATAACTATGACTTTGACAAGTTTGTTGGTGGTCATGTTACCAGAATTGGAACTCCTCAAGATATTGTTACACAGAAACAGTTCGTCTATGACCTTAGGGATGCTGCTCAAACAGGACTTCAAAATGTGAATTTTAGTACCATTGCTCAAGAAGTTGGAGGGTTTTCTAATCCTTGGCTAGTCACGAAGACATATCTTGATACTGTGGTCAAGCAATGCACCGATATAATGAATAACAAATGGAAAGATATCTTAGGCGGAATTGATGAGTTTCTATTTGACAATTGCAATGCTATGACTAGAAGCTTGAGAGTAGATTAATAAATGACGCCTATTTCTATCCTCTTTTCCTTATCT
>DATCWH010000055.1:0-23171 GCA_036566445.1 Nitrososphaeraceae archaeon | reverse complement strand
CCGTCAATTATTTCGATAAATTTCAAGCTAATAATGGTGGAATAACAACAGACCTGACTGGCGGTGTACCAAAAGGAAGTCAGAACATTGAAACGACATTTGCTGTGTTGGTGGCGTTGAATCCAAGTCTTTTGGCAGGTGCATCCGCAGGCGACTTTGGATGTTCAGAAAGTGCAAAAAATACCGTTAGAAACATGGAAGACAATAAACCTGAACTTGTGTTACCATTGGGGGATCTTTCATCTCAAAGTACTGCGATTTGTTAGTTTGATGTGATGACACCACTTAAGGGTAAATTTATGATCACCATAAGCAAGGTAATGAAATAACAGATGAAAGTCTCCTAAATGAGATTGCTCATGGTGCTACAGTCATAAGATATAGAGAAGAGGCCCAAGAGGACAATAGGCCAGGAACCAAGAGGAAGATAATAAGATAAGAATTTCATTAATACTTATAAGCATCTTTAGGATTGAGAAATTATATAATGCCGACAGTTTGTGAAGCTGGAGAGTGTTCAAAAGCATGTTTAGGCAATTGCATGTGCATGGCGGTTGTAGGAAGGCCTGATTTATGTTCGTGTACTTGCTTCCCCGTCACTCAGCCTGCAAGTAAGCGTATAACAAGAAGACAAATGATTCCGTTTCTCAGATTAATTAAAGAAAACCCTCAAGCCAGGTATGATATTTGCGCACGTAATGCGCCAATAACATTACTTGCACAATCTTTTGACAAGGTTGTCCCAAATAGAATCCTTGTTCCTGCAAATCAAGTAACTAAGAAAGTCAATCTTAGTTTAAAGAATAAAACGTTTAGACAAATAGTAATTGCCTCAGGTTTAGCCCTGAAAAGTTAGTTCATATCGGCCATAGAACTAAAACAGCAATCTTTACTATCACCACAATTCCAAACAGTATAAGCATTTTATTTGTAATTATTGAATCTTCTTTCTTTGTTGGCTTGCTAGGTTCGACACGATTAGATTCAACCTTTTCAGAATAAAAAGAATCTTCAGAGTCTAGGTATATCATTTTATTTTATTGCTTGAGTGGCTCTGACAATCCGGTACATTTTTCATTCGTATTCGTTAGGTATTCTAAACAATCTAAATATACATCAAACCTTTCTTTAACTTCATTATACATTTCTCCAACTGATTTACAAGTCTCTCCCTTAAAAGTTTCAGATAGAAAACCCTTATCAATTAAGTCCTGTATTGGATTCGGACGGTCTGCATGTTCGTAACAATAGTCTAACAATTCTTCAACAGGTTGACCATTAACTACTTGCGTACTAATAAAAACCGCACTTGAAATTACTATTATGATCCCAACAATCCACCACCATTTACCCATTTTATTTTATTCCCTCTTTAATACGTGCACATTCTTCATACGTAGCAGTTTGGTTTCGTGCACATTCTAAATATGCCTCGTTCCTACTTTGCTTTTCTGGAATTTCTGCTAATTGTTTTTCAAAGTACTCCTTGGTTTTACGTTTATTTTCTTCAATTTCTGCTAATTGTTTTTCATTCTCCTCGTTCACTTTAGTTTCAACTGTATTATACATATCTCTCACCGATATGCAAGTTTGCCCCTCATATACTAAAGGTAGAAAACCCTTATCGACTAAATCTTGTATTGGATTAGGTCTGTCTGCATGTAGGTAACAATAGGTTAACACTGATTGAAATAACTCTAGTTGTTGTTTATTCCAATTAGTATCATTAGGACTATATATCATAACTGCATTGGAATCATTAATACAATGTGCTGGCATTGAAGGGGCATTTAAATCACAGTCTGCAAAAGTTTGATTATCCACTGTTTGACCGTAAGCGTTTATTGCTATAGTGAATAGATTCGCATTTACTAAAACAATTGCAAGTAAGATTGATGTATTCATTTTATTTTATCTCCTAACATTCAAACATTTGATCACTCAAATTCTCAAGTTCTAATCGTTTATTAAAAGACTCACAAATTTCTTTACCAGTTTTTTGAACTTCTTCTTGTCGTTGTGCTTCTGTTAGATTATCTCTATCTGTTTGATTATCCACTGTTTGACCGTAAGCATTTGGTAAAGTAAACGCTAATACCATAATACTTATTGTGATTATTGCGTAGTTTTTCATTTTATTTTCTCCAAGAATGCTTGACCGTTATCGACTGCTTTTAATGTGTATCCCTGTGATAGATAATAGTTTATAGTATCTAAAACTGCTACACATTGCGTTTGTCCTTGTGGACCTATAACTATTAAATTAATGCCTTCATATGCTATACAATTCTGAAGTTGTGCGTCCGTTGGTACTCTTCCACCTTTTTTAAT
This sequence comes from Nitrososphaeraceae archaeon, assembly GCA_036566445.1. Classification (GTDB taxonomy): domain Archaea; phylum Thermoproteota; class Nitrososphaeria; order Nitrososphaerales; family Nitrososphaeraceae; genus TA-21. The sequence goes on along the minus strand of DATCWH010000055.1, from coordinate 20,840 downwards.
ATCTTCTTCAATCATCTTTCTATATTTATCAAGTTCTAATTCTCTTTGTGTTCGATTATCCACTACTGTTTGATTATCTACTACTGTAGAGTTTTGTTGTTGACCAAATACTAAATTAACCATACCCACCAAACAAACTGTAAGTATAGCCAACATAGAAATAATAGTCCATTTTTGGAAATCATAGCATAGACTCATTTTATTATATCTCGCTTCTAATCCCATTGTCCCAGTAAATCCATAATAAAATTTATTCCAATTCCGCCAGGTCGTCAACACAAGCGTGATAAGCATTAGTCGTATTTCCATATTGTCTTGCACATTCTTCCTCTATATTTTCTTGTTCTTGTCTTTCTAACGTCTTTTGATTTGCCGTATTGAAATCATTTATAATTGATACTCCAAATACCGCAAATATTGCTATTATTACTATAGTGATAATGATTTTCTTATTCATTTTATTTTATTCCTACCTGAAAAGACTCTACCATTTTATTGGCTAGTAGAAACGTTTCTGGAACTCTCAACTGATCATCATGGTAGAGTTTACTAGAAACTAATAACCTTTTCCAACAATTAATCATTTTATCTCTCGGTAGTAACTTTAAAGGTTAATATACTATTAAAGCGTAAGCATAAACAATTGGTGGATGTCTATGGTTGCTTGCAATCAAATCAACTCCCCACCAGTTAGTTCTTTTTTTATTTAGATGATACTCCTAAATATTAAATTTTATGGTTTACAGTTCTCATTAATCAATCAATTCTATGGGCTCTGACTGCACTGAGAACGGCTCAAGCAAAGGAATACTCACTTGATAAAGTACAAACTTCATACAATAATTACTTGATGGACTTAGATTATCATTGAAAGGTTATAATATAATATAGATGTCGTTTACCTTCAAGTATGTATATAGTAAAAGAATGAGATAATCCTTATAAGCAATCAACGGGTTGGCTTTGTCCTTCGCATATGTTTTCTACACCACAGCTAGCAGTACCATCTGAATGAATATGAATCCAATATGCTCCTATGCAATCTTGGGTCGTAGTTGTGGAACCCATAGTCCTTAGCGTTTGATTGCCAACTGTCACCGTGTTCTTTTCAGGATCAACAATTACCGAATCGTTTGTTACTACAATAGTTTGCACGTTCTTTTTATTTTTCAGAATCTCATTAAAGTATTTATCAACACTTATGGATTGATTGGCTTTCTGTGCTGGCAATTCTTGAGCGCTCACTGCATTGAACGCCACTACAGGAGTAACCAAAACTCCGACCAATAACATCAATAAATAATACATTACTAAACTTCCAGAATCATTTAATTTAAAATTTGCTTATTACTTGATAAGTTAATATCCAATTAGCATCAACTCTTCATGGCAGTAAAGAGCTCTCATGCATTAAGAGTTAGTTTGAAAGGTCATGAAATAAATTAGATCTTAGATCCATAACAACAAAACAGCAATCTTAGCTATCGCTACTATTCCCATTACTATTAGAACTTTAGTTGTGATTATCCCTTTATCTTTTATTTGTCTACGAAAAGGTATTAGCTGTGCTATCGATCTGCCTAGTCTGTATTCCTTCAATTCACTTCAATTCAAAACTATCATTGCGTGAAAATAAATTTGTTGTAGCAAAATTGTTGCTATACACCAGTTTTAAGTAGGTAAAGTTTAAAGGTTAAGTATGCATTTACTAAATTAAGATTTCTTACTAATTTAATATACACTGGTTAAACTATTTTTATTTATATATATCCACAATATGCTCATACCATTTTTAACAATTATTGAATGGAATTTAGGATATGAAATACAATCCAATTAATTTAAGATTCTTGTTTGGCGCTTTTTCTACCTTTTTTTTGTTTTGCCTTACGAGCTGTCTTTCGAACCTCCTTACCTAAAAAAGCCTTTAGTTGTTCAACATTTTCTTTATGAGTGGTTTTTCGAAAAGGATCTATGGGCATCCTTCTTTTTCGTGCAACGCGAATATCTGTTACTCCTGATTGTATTAGTTCACTCTTTGAATAACCTCTTCCATTTCTGGTAATTAGGACGCCGTTGTTCACTGTCTTCACGATTACACGCTTCGTAGCATCTTTCATAATCTACAAAATTTAGACCTCTAAATTAAAAGGTTTCTTCCAAGAAAATAGATATACTAATAAATTGATTCAATTTTTCGATAGGCTTGATAATCAAGACTTTGAATAAAATATATTATGTTTCAAAAATTCATTTTGGTGAAGGAGCTGAGCGCCGGGGTAGCTCAGCTTGGTCAGAGCGTTCGACTCATAATCGAAAGGCCGCGGGCTCAAGTCCCGCCTCCGGCACATAATTTTTGAAATACAAATGCCACCCCAAAAATAAAGAGATATTTATGCCATCTATTTTCTAACAATCAGTTGTCAATCACATTTGAAATTCTAAAACCAATTATAGATTTTGTCATGTCATTTATATCCAGTTTGGGATACCCAGGCATTTTTATATTGAGTATTTTAGAGAGTGCGCTTATTCCCATACCGAGTGAAATCATTATGCCTTTCTCAGGTTTTCTCGTTAGTAATGGGACATTTGAGGCAATAAGTGTTGTACTTGCAGGTACTTTTGGCAATCTTGTCGGCTCAATCCTAACGTATTATCTAGGTTTAAAGGCAGGACGGCCATTCATATTAAAATACGGAAAATATATATTGTTTAAAAAAAGCCATCTTGAATTTACCGAAGAGCTGTTTCAAAAATACGGTGATAAAATTTCATTCTTTTGTAGATTGTTACCTGCGATAAGAACTTACATCTCTCTTCCATGCGGGGTGGGCAGAACCAACTTCATTAAGTTTACAATATATACATTTCTAGGATCCCTTATTTGGAATTCAATGTTAACTTATGTAGGTATCATATTTGGAGATAACTGGAAGAATATCGACAAATATGCAATATATCTCGATATAGTATCAGCTTGTGTTATAGCTGGTTTCATAATTTGGTTTATTACCAAAATTCGAAAGCGAAATAAAACGAATCAGAAAAGTGAACTTTCATAGAGCGTCAAGAATCATTTCCGTACATTTTCGATAGATTAATTTATTGGCATTCAAGTAAATATCAATGTTTGTGTAATTAATGAATATAGGCATAATATCTGATACGCATGATGATTTGTTAACTCTAGATGAAGCAATAAAAACATTTAATGAAAGAAAAGTGAGTTATGTGATTCATGCAGGAGATTATGTTTTCCCTGGCGTAGTAAAGGAATTTAAGAACTTTAACGGTAAACTCGTAGGAGTACTTGGAAATAATGATGGTGAAAAATTAGGCTTGCTAAAAAAATTTGAAGAAATTGGTGGAGAGCTGCAGGGAGAATTTGGGGATTTAGAATTAGCCGGTATCAGAATTGCCATATACCATGGAACAAATAATAAATTGACCGAAGCTATTATTGCTAGTCAAATATATGATTTGGTCATTTGTGGACATACTCATCTGAAACGAGATGATAAAATGGGTAATACACTAGTATTGAACCCTGGTTGCGCACACAAAGACTTTCCAAATATAGATGGAAATATTGAAACAGAACCATCAGTCATAATATTCAATACTTCGAATAAATCTTATCAATTTGTTAGATTGTAACATTTCTTTGCCTGATATGCTTGGTGGTAAGGATTTGTACAAGTATCTGCCTAAGTTGATCTAGTTTTTTATTCTGATTATTTTTACCCTTTCAAGAACCCTCCAATATTCAACTTCTGCTCCTTGCACAATTTTTTCTCTTATTTCGTCTTCTACTGATGAAGTTTCAAACATTTCAAAAGTTTCAAGATCCATTACTTGAAAAGTTTGTCCAGAAATGGAAATGATTTGACCATTTCTCTTATCGATAAGTGGAACATCTACACTGGCAGAAACAGGGGAGACCATGCTATGCTTTGACCCATCAAAGACAGAGATTGCAGCGACTCTGGCTTTTGCTGAACCGTGTTTTCCAGGCTTACTATGATCATATGATACTATTCTGCATGGTTCGTCGTCTATAATAATATAGGAACCCACTTTTAGACTCCCCAAGTCCATTGGTTTGCTCAATATTGGTCGAAAAAATAGAAAATTGCTTCATATTTAACGGTTCTGATCAGAACTCCTTATCCTAGTTTTTCCAAAATAGAGAAGCTTACAAGATTAATTAGAGGTATCCCTTTTCTTGCAACATCTTTTCGTGTTTTTTCACAATAATTCTGGTCACTTTGACGACTCTTTTTCCCCTCCACTTCTAAAATTACAATATTGTCGGCGTGGGGAAAAATAAAAGGTAATTTCTTATTATTGATAAATTTTAAATTTCCCAAGTTTGCGCTCACAACCATATCTCTTCTTGCCAAGATGCCTGCTATGTCTCTTAATTCATGATTATCCTGATCGTATCTTGTATAATAAATTGAGACATAACTTACTTTTTCGTGATATTTTTCAAATAATTCTGTTTCACTATTAAAGAGAAATAGAGAACTGTTAGGACTTTGATATTTTGAAATCCCTTCAACTATATTATCCAGACCAACATATTTGACTAGAATGTATTGATTTGAATTATTTGGAAAATACGGCTTACTTTCAAATGCAAATGTAGCCGTAGCAAAATACAAATCTTTAGCAATATCAGAATTCCTCCAATACTCTACTAAATTTTGAGCATGGTTATCTCTTGGATAGCATACATATCCACAAGACGCAAATGAATTATCACTCAATTCTAGAATCGTAATTGGATAGGAGTATTTATACCATTTTTTATTGTGTTGTCCAAATTGATCTCATGACCAAAATTTTAGAAATTCTAATTATGAGAACTAGAAATTATTTTGTACTTTGAGCGGTATGCCATAATGCAGTGTCTACGTTATTAAGTCTCGACATATAGAATGGAATCATGATATAGCATAAGCAGGTAGAAAGTGCCCCACTGGGGTTTCTCAATGCTACACGAATATATTCTACGATAGCTGTCTTCAGTGGAAGATGGTTCTTGACGCCATAGCCTAGCTTTTTCAACTGATCGTGCCCTTTTGATGCCCTTATTACTTGTGAAGAAAAATCTCCAAAAGTCTTTGCTGGTTTGAACTGGACAATTGCATTGGGGTTAAAGACTACATCGTAACCCATTTCGATTACTTTACTTTGTATGTATAGGTCTATAGCTATTAGGCTTTCGGGGAGAGTTATTTTTTTAGCTATATCCGATCTGATTGATAATCCTCTTCCCATTACAGTATATTCTGAAATCTGTCTTTTTCTTACTGACTCCAACCAATCATTAACAAAAATTGTACCTTGAGCCGGAATTCCTTGACCAGGAATCGCTCTTGGGTTAGATGCGCATATACCAACATTATTATTCAATTTGTTAACTAATTCCAAAGTACAATTTGGATTTGGCTTCACATCCGCATCGTATAGCACAATTATTTGACCAGTCGCATTTTGTATTATGTCGTTCCAGGCATTTGCTGCTCCTCGCCTTTTGTTATTATGAAGGAAAATTATTTTTTTGGAATGATTTTTCATAAATTGCTTTACAATATTTGGGGTATCATCGGTTGAATCATCAGAGATGATAATTTCAGAAAGATCGATTGAATTTAGATTTGAACAAATTACACTCTCCAAAATCGTTTTAATGTTTGATTCTTCGTTGTAAGATGGAATTCCAATAGATACTGTGGTCAAACTCCCCTAATTTACAATGTTACATATTTTACTCTTCAGATACTTCGATTAATAATGAATCAGAATGCCCATATCTTGGAATTGATTAAATATGAATAAATTTATAAAAATTTATAGGCCAAGAATTGACATTTCAGAGTATCTCTCGTAAGCCTCTATTGAAAGCGAGTAATCTAATTACTCCTATTATAATAGGAACAAACGCAGATTCTAATAATAGTGGCCTTTATGTTATGTCGAATAGAAACCTGACAGATAGACTTGAAAAAATTCTGGCGTTAAATTTAGACAAGATAATTATTTTTGGCATCCCCAAATTACATGATTCATCCGGATCACAATCATGGAATAATAAAGGCATTGTTCAAAATACTCTGAGAACTATAAGAGAAAACTTTGATGAAAAGATCCAGATTATTGCAGACGTCTGTGTTTGTCAGTATAATCTAACGGGCCATTGTGGAGTAGTAAATCAAAATAAATATGTAGACAACGACAAGACTTTAAAATTGATGTCAAAGATTTCCCTTAGTTACGCTCAATCTGGTGCCGACATGGTTGCACCGTCTTCCATGATGGATGGTTTGGTCTTGTCTATTAGGAACAAACTCAATGATGGAGGATTTAAAGATACCAAAATAATGTCATTTTCAAAACAATTTTCTGGTCTTTATTCACCCTTTCGCCGCACCGCATTTAAAAAATTTTCAAAATTAGACAAGTCCACATATCAAATCGGATACCCTAATTCAAGAGAAATTCTGAGAAAAATAGAATCGGATCTACTTGACGGAGCGGATATAATAACAATAAAACCTTCATTAGGTAATCTCGATTTGATAAGTAGAATTTTCGAAAAGATCAATTGTAAAATAGCTGTTCAACATGTTTCGGGTGAATATGCCATGCTAAAAGCTGCATCACGCAGTAAGCTTATCGATGAATATGAATGGATTATTGGATATTTTACTTCTATGATTAGGGCGGGGGTAGATTTGATAATATCATATGAGGCTGAAGAAATAGCCCCCTTGCTTTAGGATTTTAATAATAAATACGATTGTTCCTCTGTAAATAGGAAATGTCAAGGTATAATGACCAATTCAAGACAAAGAAACCCATTTTAAGTTATTTTTTATTTTTTCAATTGGATAGCATTGATAAGACCTACTTGACCGGGTCTAGATACAACTCTTGCCAGGCCTAATTCAGTTTCTATCACGGTACCTTTAGTGATTACTCCCCTTCTTTCGTAGTCCTTGTTAGCTGTATTTTTGATAACTCTTAATACCTTTGACTTTGTAGTTTTCTTCTCTTCGTAATTTGAAACATTTGCAAATTCAACAGTTTTCAAGGCCATCTTTCTGTTATCTCCACGTACTCTTCTTGTGACTTCGACATTGCTTCCAATAACTGCCTCATTAGGATACCTATCTAATTCAAATTTGCGTCTACTGCGCATAGCAATTTTTCTCCCGCCAGTGTACTTTCGCCCGTATAGGTTCTCAATAGATTTTTTCATCTTTGCATGTTAAATGAAATTGATCCATATTAAGAGGTTTTCTATGAAGCAGGCAAAATAATTATCACTTTACCATCATTTTGTTTTTGAGTACGTTGAGATCATTTATTCCAAAGTATTCTTGAAATTTTCTGCTGGTTCTATATATTTTCATTCGTCCTAAACGTTCGGATTCAATAAATGAATGAGCTCTCAGCTCCTTGAGATGGGTATAAACCTGGCTTCCACGAATCTGAACCAGCCTTTTTGAAGTTATTGGTTGTTCATAAGCAATAAATGATAAAGTTTTCAAAGCACCGACTGGAATTAGAGGTTGTTGAGCAAATCGTCTAATCAATGGCATATATGCAGGTTTAACTTGAAATACAAATTTCTCGTCATCGAGTTGTGCTATCTCCAGAGCGGTCAGAACATTTTGCGTTTTCTTTATTAGTTCATTTAATAATTTGACTACTTTTTCTTTTGAATTAATTCCTGCTGCCCTCATCAAATCGCTAATAGATAAAGGTCTACCGGCAGCATAGAGTGCTGCTTCAATTCTAGCACTGATTTCAGCGTCAGGAAGTGACTGAGGCACGTGTGTCTAACTAATTATGCTTTGTTAATCAATGTTTTCGTTTAAGGAAATCATTATTTCGTCATCTGTTTGCTCAAGAAATATTTTTCTCTTCATAGCAAGATATAGTATCGCAATAAAGCACCTGACTATTTCAATTGAGTTCATTTTTAACGTCAGGTTCTTAAACTCGACACATTTGTCGGCAGTTACTATGTCAAAAATCATATCCTCATAAGATTGTAAAATCTTCTCAAACTTTACTAAATACTCATCAAAGTTGAACGTCTCTACAGATTCGAGATTTAGTTGGTTCCTTCTAGGTTTTGGATTTGCGAGTCCATTTATCATATTTTCTAGTACATGCAACAATTCTTCTAACGTCACAGGATAGGTTGGTTCTACTCTAAAAGGAATTTCGATTGGCTTCAAATTTGGAATTGGTCTGATATCAACAAATTCAATCCCCTTTTTGGTTTTGGAGATTTTCTCTAGTCGTAAGATGCTCTCCACCTTCAGGCGATAGATTAACGAAGAGGTTAAGGCCGCTATGCCACACATTCGAAGGTCTTTTTTTCCACTATTATTGATTAGTTTTAACAACATTTCCAAGAGTAATGAAACATCTATTTCCCAAACATCTTTCTTTGATAATACTGAAGGATTAAAAAGTAAATCAAGTGGTGGTTGTGAAATGCTTTTCTTTGTTGTTATGTCCCCTTCCGACATGTATGATTACAACAGATTTTGATATAATTAATTTGTATTGTCTAATAAAATTTAGATTTACCATAAAATTATGTTAGGAAGATTGGAAAAACATTCAAAAGTCACTGTTTTGTAAGGTAAAAAGTGGAGAGTGTTATGGTTATTGGCTTCAAAGAAAGAAATAAGGGACAAAGAAAATCGGGAACGACTTGCAAATGCGATCAGCACTTTAGATAGTATAGCTAGGAATAACAATATTCAAAAAAATATTAGAAATATTGTAAGAGATATATTGATCGGAATAAAGGATGAAAAAAATGGATCTATTTCTGTTAGGGCTGCAAATACCATAAGTATGCTGGACAATGTGACTCAGAATCCGCAGATGCAGTCGCACATACGAACTTTGCTGTGGCAGGTAGTTTCAACCCTAGAAAGTATAAGAGAATAGGAAAGTTTACACTTAAATCAAGATGAATCAATATTCCTGGCTGGCTTTAGTTGAGGTGGAAGTTTTTCAAGTTTATGAGTAGGATTGGCAAGATAATGTCTAGACGCCCCTTCCCCGCTGAGTACAATGTTACAATTAATGCATTTGTATCTTATAGCCAATTACAGTATACTTATACCCACATATCTAAAAAGATACTGAACAAAACAAGCATTTTGGCTCCTTTCTCCGGTCCATATTAGCAATTGCTAACCAACACAGCCAATATTATCAACTAGGATTGTCTTGGTTAGCTGCTAATGAACGTTTGTAATTAATCAGTAATAAAATATTCATTGCTATTTGTCCGAACATTGCACATATTGAATCCAATCGTGTCCAAAGCTCACTATTCTACCCTATATTAAACTTGAACAATCTCGAGCTTTTTGCAGAATCATCAACGAGAAGGTAATACGATATGCTACATTATTACTAATAATAGGACCAGCAAGAACAATTTTTGTGCTAGCACTTATTGCCAATTTATTCTGTATTGATGTATCATGTCTTTTTTGTTATTGACTACCTTAATTTAATAATTTCTCGATTGTCCGGAACAATAGATCTTATCTTGAATCTGGAGAAAATATTGCTTGCTATGTTTTCTGATTTTGATCTTTCCCCATGATTAACGAGAACTCTTTTTGGCTTTATTCTTGCAGTAAAATTCATTATCTGATTGAAATCGCTATGGCCACTAAAACCATCAATTTTTTGACTTGCACATTTAATTGGAATGACTTTAACCTTACCTTTGTCATCTAACATGCTGATCTCCATTAAACCGCCATCAATAACCCGTCTCCCTAAAGTTCCATTTATTTGGTAGGAAACAAATATTATTTTGTTTTTATTATCCGGTGCAATTTTCTTAAAGTATTCTACGGATGGTCCCCCTTCCAACATTCCGGAGGTGGCCATTATGACACTGGGATTTTCGTCATTAAATACCTCTTGTCTTCTTTCATGGCCATTAACAACTGTAAAATATTCTGACTGAAATGGATTCACTCCGCTGGACACTGATTTTCTGACTTCAAATCCAAGGTAGTGTGCATAGGACATATGTATTGCACTAGCCTCTGATATCATTCCCTCAATAAACACTGGTGCCTCCATTAGACGTCCTTCTCTCATTTCTTTATCTAGAACTAACATTATTTCTTGGGCTCTTCCAACCGCAGGTACAGGAATCAGTACTTTCCCTCCGGAAGATAAAGTCTTATTGATAGCATCCGTAAAGGTTTTGTAAACAACAGAATGATCTGGCATAATATCGATTGTATTTCCGTATGTACTTTCAGTTATCAAAGTTTCTACTCTGGGGTAAACAGAAACAGCACTATCCAATAATTGGGTTCTGGCATATTTGTAATCACCGGAATAAAGAATATTATGAGCCCCAAATACATTAATGTGTACAGTAGCACTTCCCATTATATGTCCGGCATTGTTGAATGTAATAGTGATATCTGGAGAAATATCCGTAGGTTTTCCATAGGGTAACGTTATACAGTGTTTAATAACTTCGTTAACATCTCTTGTTTCGTATGGTAAAAACGTTCCGTTACTCTTGGATATCTTTACAGAATCGTATTGGAGCAGCGTCATTAAAGGAAGAGTAGGTTCAGTGCAATAAACTGGACCCTTATAACCAAATTTGAATATTGTTGGCAAAAATCCTTGATGATCTATATGTGCGTGACTTATGACTACGGCATCTATTTCATCCAGATCAAAATTAAACCAGTCTACTCGTGGATAGGCGGAGATTCCTAATGATTCACCAGGATTAATGCCGCAATCTAGCATTATTTTGCTTTCTGAAGTTACCACAATGAAACACGATCTTCCAACTTGTTTAACCCCGCCCAGACAGAAAATAACTATTTCCTCCTTATTTCTAATTTTAGACTTAAGTGCAGTAATCTCTGATTTTTTTTCGCTTGATTGATTTATGAAATTTAAATTCGAATCATTACTTTCCAAAACTAGTGGTGGTCTGAAAACTCTCTTGCCTAAGGATTGTAAGAAAAGACTTCTTTCCTTTGCTGAACTCTTCTGAGTAGAATGAATCGTGTTCATACTACTTGACTGAATATGTGGAGAACGTAATGTATGAGCTATCCAACCAGTTGCCTGAGCAATATTGATTACCATATTAGCGTCTATTGATTCGGGATGATTTACCTCAAGAACTACTTCACCAGTGGCCTCGTCACAAAATACAGCAGATATTGTAACCTCTTTTGGTAACATCTTTATCACCGTTGATCTTGTTTCATCTTCAGATAATCGAATTGAGGGATCAGTTCTTACGACAAACCTTTTTTTAACATTTTTTGAAAGTGACGAAAGATAATAAGTCAATTCAGTTAGCGAAAATTTCGGATTTAATGTATAAAGAGCAACATATGGCCCTTCAAATCTTATATTTGTAATCTGTGATTCTTTTGGAATTGATTTCAGTATTATATCTTTGAAGAAATCTTCTTCAATTTTCTTTGTGGGCTGAATTTGATCCGGAGATAAAGAATCAGTATGTTGTTTAAATTTGTTACTGTTCTCTAGTGCAGAAATACTCTCATCTACAGAATTATTACTTAAGTTTCCATTACTCACTTTAACTTTCTTCTAGATACCCGGTCTGATTTTCTATTTTCCTTACTTCCATAGTGATTATCAATTACTGCCACAACGTGATATATAGGTCATTAAAGTCCTTTCCGGTCGTATCCACAATGAAAATGAACTTCTCTATTAATATATATTTTGGAATGTACTTGCTTCTTCCTACTGTTTATTTTAGAAAGGCATGTAGGGTAGAAATATCGCTACGGCCACAATAATTATTGTTATTGTAGATAGTGCTGAGGAGAAATTCTTGAGACGATTCTTATCAATTTTGGATCTACTCTCTATTAGGGAGCCGTACAATTGACCTCCGTCCAAAAGTGCAATGGGGAGAGCATTAAATATTGCAAGATTAAAATTGATAAACCATAGCCAAAAGAGTGTATTTGCAATTATCGGAAATGATGAACCAAGAATGCTTGACTCATATTTTGGTGCCATAAAATCTGAAAAAGGTACAATTTGTTCAGCTAACGTAGGCGGAGGAAGTATAGGAACAAGATGATTTAGATCAAACGTAAAATATTTCTTGTATAATTCAAGAGCCAGCGTAGGATCTAAAGATACCATTGCTGTTCTAACACCAAGAATGGGTTTGGTAGGATCGGTATCGGCAGAAATTGACAAGGTATCCGTTATTTTATTACCCTCTCTGTCCTGCCAGACAATTGAAGGTTGTTTACCAATATTAGATCTTAATGTTTCCAATAAATCGTTTTGAGTACGTATTTCGGTTTGCCCAATTGACAGGATACTCGACCCTTGTGTCAGACCAATTTTCTCTGCTATAGATCCCTCTGTGACGCTAACTATTTCAAGTCCACTCTTTGGCACATCTGGGGTTGGGATTGGAGTCAAGGTAGATACTAGCACAAACAACAGGGCTAGTGAGATTGCAGCAAGAATCATATTGTTTAGCGGACCGGCCGTAAGAACCGCACTTTTCTCCTTTAGTGTTGCTTTGGCTAATCCATCCTTATCAAGGTTAACAAAAGCTCCAACAGGAATAAAGAGTACAAAAGCAATACCGGTTGATTCCACCTTTATTCCATAAACCCTTGCTACGATACCATGCCCTGCCTCATGTATAAACACACTAATTATGAGGGCTAACAAAGTATAAGTAACCGGTAGAATTGGATTTATTCCAGGGATAAGAAGATTGCCTTGAAGTCCTATTGCCTTGGCATTCTCTCTCACAGAAACATTTGAAATGCTACTTGATATTCCACTAATTATTAGTAATATCGCAATAGCGGTTATGGCGGGCATTATGTATGTATTAGCTCTGGCGTATGCTTTTGCAATTCTGGTCTTTGCTACATAATCAAAGAATTTTATACCAAACGGAGTGTGGAGGAGTAAAATCAGATGGTAGAAGTGAAATTCGCTATGAATACCTTCTTGTTTTTGTTTTTCCAGATGGATAAGTACAATAATTTACATATTTAAATTAACTCATGAAAATTCAACGATAAAAAGTATCAATAGAAATTACATGATTTTGATTCAGAAAGTAAAATATCATAGTAATTCAATATTATTTTATAAATTATCATAAATCGTTACTACTGTCAGTCTTTTTTCCACAAATCCACAACAGACCTTTTTGATTTTGGGAATTCATCATTAATTTCTAATTGCCTTTCCAATTTTTTTTTCCTCGCATTATGATCCAATTCCTTAATATGGTCTTCTAGTGATAATGATTCTATTGATCGCTGACAAATATTGCAATAAAATTCTTCCATCTATGACTGAGTGAGAATGAACCAAATTTAATTCATGATATTAATGCCGAGCAACAGCTAGTAGCTAAATCTTACAAATGGAAATGTACAAACAATTTATTAACTTACAACAAAGTTATAAGAACTAATAGGTATTAGACTTGGAAGAGTTTTTCCTTTTTCCTTTTTTTGTATTTATTGGGTTGATTGCAGGCATTTTGGGCTCCATGATAGGGGTGGGAGGAGGAATTATAATATCTCCTGCTCTGACTTTTCTTGGCCTCTCACCACCCCAAGTAGCAAGTACAAGTCTTTTTGCAGTTTCTTCTACTAGCATATCTTCAACTATAGCTTATGCTAAATCAAAAAGGATTCATTACATACTTGGAATTAAGATGGCGTTAGTATCTATTCCAGGTGCGATAATAGGCTCGTATTTTTCAATTAGTATAGACCCAGGGTATTTCAAGGTACTACTTGCAATAATACTGATTGGAACAGGGATTTATCTTATTTATAAGAAATCAGTAATCAATGGAAATTCCTTGTCATTTGAATCAAAATGGGTTAAAATTCTTTTTTATTCCAGCACGTTTGTTGCTGGAATTATTTCGAGTTTATTCGGGATAGGAGGAGGAGTCATATTTGTTCCTCTGATGATAATGATTCTCGGATTAACGATGCATTTGGCTGCACCGACGTCGCAATTTATTTTGATGATTACATCCTTAGCAGGATTAACAACCCATATATTATTAGGAAATCCTCAATATCTTCCCGCAGTACTGCTCTCAGTAGGTGCGTTTGCAGGGGCTCAGGTAGGATCTAGATTATCGTCGAAACTGAGTGAACAAAAATTAAGACTAATTCTTGGGATTACTGTTATTGGTATTGCACTTGGATTAATGTTTAATTTTTATCAAGTCGCATAATCAGCAAGCGTGATTGGGATATTTCCTCCCAAATCACAGTAAACTTGAGGAACAGTTAAACCAATTTTGATCCAAAAGTGGATTTAGTAATAAACAAGAATGAGTTAGGTATCACTAAGCCCTAATTTATGATAAAAGTAATAAAGTGGACCTAGAAATATCTATCAGACTGCAGATTATTGTCCATTCAAAATCCAGTGAAAAACATACATGTTCATGGAAACAAGATCCGTTATCTTGATTATTGTAATTCCAATTCAAAGAAAAAAGAGACATTAGTTTTATTACACGGAATAGGTGCCTCTGCCGAAAGGTGGTCTAATGTGATCCCATTTTTTTACGAATATTTTAGGATAATTGTCCCAGATATAATCGGATTTGGCTATAGTGATAAACCAACTGTAGAGTATAATAATCCATTCTTTGTAAAATTTCTGGAAGATTTTCTAAACAGTTTAGGAGTAAAAAAAACAAGCATAGGAGGATCTTCATTGGGAGGATTGATAGCAGCAGAATTTGCAATTAAGAATAGTAATATCGTAAATAAATTGATTTTAGTTTCTCCCGCAGGGACCATGAAGAATTCTACTAAGACTCTAGAAGAGTATATTTTGGCATCACTGTATCCTACACATGATAATGTCTGGAGGGCCTTCATCAACATGGCATTTGATCCCAGTACGGTTGCAGAACGAACAATAGAAGAATTTATCGATAGAATGAAACTTCCAAATGCAAAGTATGCGTTCATGTCTACCATGCTTGGAATAAGAAATACTACAAATTTGGTTTCGCGATTAAACAAAATACTTTCACCTACGATAATTATTTGGGGTGAACAAGACCTAATGATTCCAGTGAAATATGCAGAGGATTATAGGAATATACCTAATTCTGAATTACAAGTTATCGCAAAATGTGGTCATACACCACATACTGAAAAACCAAAGATATTTTCTAAAATAGCAATTGATTTCTTGGGAGGATTCAATAGTATTAAATAAACGTATTTTCAAAATTAGTGTATGGTTGATAAGCCGGAACCTAATGAAGATATGGAATCATATAAGAAGGCAATAGACAGTACTACTGAGGCACAACAAGATTTTTTCAAAAAATTTTCTAACCTTCAATTGGATGCGATGCAAAATTTCTTTTCAATGTTGCAAGGTATTTCTTTTTATCATGCTATGTTCAAGACTACGATTCAAAGTGGTGGCAGAATATCAATACCAGAAGCTGAAAGACAAGCTTTGAAAATTGATGATGGTGACCTTGTTCAAGTAATAGTAATTCCAATTGAGAGAAAACACAAGAATAGCTCTAGCAATTGACTTAATTTGGCAAACCTTTAATTCACAATCTTATAATATTTATATTAAACTAATTACTAGTTAATTCGAACGTGTTTTAAGCCATTGTCCCACTTTTGGTAAAACATTATTTTGTGAATAGCTACTTGCAATTAAACCTACATGTCCGGTATGGAATCGTATTAGTCGCTTGTCTTCGCTTGATACTACTTCATTCAAGGGTACGCTACACTCTGGGGAAACAAGATGATCCTCTTCAGCAACTATATTTAGAAGCGGAACATTAATTTTCTTAAGATCTACTATAGTTTTCCCTAATTTTAATTGATTCTTAAATAAGAGATTATTTTTGTAGATATCATTTATCCACTGCTTTATTGTCTCACCGGCTATCGGTGGGGTATCATACAACCATTTTTCAATGCGTAAAAAGTTCTGTACAAACGAATCATTATCAATATTTTCAACCAGGTTAAAATATTTATTAACCCCTTGTTTAAAAGGTTTTAGTATGGAGTAGCATTCATAAAGTTTTTCTGGAGGCAGGTTACCAATAGTGGATACTAATTTATCAATGTCCATCTGACGGGAAATGTTTGCTAAAACAGTTGTATCTTTACTTGTATCAATTACAGGTGCAATGGTAACTAAATTCTTAATTTTTTCTTGATGTAAGGCTGTATACATGGCTGACATTGACGATCCCATACAATATCCATGAATAGTAATTTTGTCTGCAGAATTATTATTCTGAACTATTTCAACACAATCATCAATATAGGAATTGACATAGTCGTCAAAAGAGACATATTTGTGCATTCTAGTTGGAGATTTCCAATCAAGCAAGTATATATCAAAACCTTGGGACAACAGATGACGGATCCAACTTTTGTTTGACTGCAGATCAAGTACATAAGACCTATTTACTAATGCATATACAACTAATATCGGAGTATGAGAAGCCCTTTTTACAAGGCTTCGATAATGTAAGAGTCGGTATAATGCTGTCTCACATACAATATCATTGGGAGTATCACCAACAGAGATATGATTACCTCTAGAAAGTAGCTCGACGGTCTTTGCTACCTTTGAGAAATCAAGTGAATTGTGTTTTTGAGTATTCTTCTCTTGGGTTGTCATTTTTATACTATACCAATAATTTATTTTCGTTCGAGTTTTTCATATTTATTTTTAATAATTCTGAGAGTCTTTTTCATTTCTTGTAGCTCCTTTAGAACCTCATCTAATTCTGACCTTGTTGGCATATTTAATAAATTAAGATTTTTTTCAACAATCTTATTGATATAATTTACAAAATCTAGTTGCTTTGAGTACACTTCGTTGTATGCTATAGCAAATTCTTTGGAGGAAAAAAGAGAACTATAAGCTTCTTCGAAGGCATCAATCACAAGTACTCTAAATTTTTCAGAATTCGCATCGTTTAAATTCGGATCGGCTTTAGATTTGAGAATAACGTTTCCAATGGCTTGGAAATGGGTTTTTGACATTTGCAGCCAGTAATTTGACAGATACTTCTGCAAATCCACTAGGATCTTATTCAACGATAGCAGATCTTCTAGGTATTCGTTGTAATCCTTAGTCAGGGCATTAAACATCCCCAGACTAGGAAAACTTTGTAATTTCTTCCATTTTTCAAAAAAATCATTTTTAGTCAAATCGTTCAAAGTATTATTTTCATCTTTCAACGCCTCATTACCTATTTAATATCTTGATTATTTGGTATATTTACTTTAAACAAAAATTGCACTAAATAAATCAACAGGATAGATATTTGTTCTTAGATTATTGGCTTTCATTTTTGTTGAGATTTTGGATACTATAAATACATATTCATTATCGTGAAGGAGTTTTCCTAGAATTCAAAGATCCATTATGTAGATTAATAAAGTCTTTTGTTGCAATTAATCTGCATGAGATTTACGGACATATTTAAGAAATGGAGACCAAAAGGGAAGATGTATAGTCTCAGATGTAATCAATGTGGAAGAGGTTTCTTATCCAGCTTCGCACTTGAAGCTCCTGTATGTGGAAAATGTATGCAAAAAATAAAATCTTCTGATTCAACAATTGATTATGATAAAAAATGTGCTACCTGCGGTAACATGGGTGTTATACATGCAAAATCACAATGTTATTCATGTTATTTCGGACTTCAAAAGCAATAATAGTCGTCAGAAATCACATAATTATATCGAGTTTTAATAGACCTAGTAACAATTTCAATAGTTTATTTACTTATGATTTAGTTTACAGAATGGAATCGGACTAACTACTAATATGTGATTGGTGAACTAGCTTCATTTTCCTACCAAACCAGAGATGAGAGATTCCATTAAATGATTTCATTTGTAGCAGCTTCATTCCCGTAATTTTTTCTATTTTTGTCAATCCAGTCACGTCAATACAATAATTCTTTGCTTCAACGACAATAAATTCTAGGTTTTCCTCCCTTACCATAACATGATTATATTTTAGTAAATCACTTGAAACAACAGTATGTAGTATCCAATAAACGCATTCGTCTATTTCTATTTGCATTAATTGATCTATATGATACAATTTTGATATCTTTTAAGAAATTAGATAATATCATTTAGAAAAAATAATAATAAAAATTACTAGAAAGAAACTATTTAATAAATAGAGTAAGGAAACAATAAGTTTAAAGATAAAATAACATAAAAAGTAACGAGTTAATACGTTAATTCATTGGCAGTAGACGACAACGAATGCTATAGGATTGATACCAAGAATTGCTAGGCACCACTGAACGCCACTATCTTCTTTTCGCTTTAGTTCTCGTCTTATTCAGTTTTAATACTATTATACCTGCTATAGCCCATAGAAATGCAGAGCTGAGATATTGATGGAAAAACCAGGTTATGCCACCTCCTATTGCAAAGCATGCTCCCAAAATTCCAAGTATTTGTCGTTGTTTTACCATAATTGTTTAATCTCCCCAAAAGCTCGTTGTTCCATATTGATTAAATTATCTTGTAATTAAAGAATCGTGTAAAAAAATTTCATTGCTGTTCGTACTACTGATTTTGTCGAATCTTAAATATCTTTATCATTTGTTAAAAATATGTGAAATTTTCCAATGCTGCTTACAGTTTAATCCTTACTTTAGTCGTATCGCTACCATTGGTAATCTCTATCAATCAACTTAATACCCATACAGAATTAACAATGCAGAAATGCATCAATGGCAAATGTAAAATTGACTCCTAACACGAGGAATATCGCAGCCAAAAAACTTGTTATAATGACTATTGCAATATACTCATCCACTGATCAAGTAGATTAATTTTTACGTAATACACAGAATCACTTACTCTATTCCAAGCCTATCTCTTTCGGAAGTTGAAGGACCTAATGGATCTTATGACACGATGCTGAGATGTCGTTTTCTTTTGCATTCCTATCGCATTTTTCCTTATCCATACTACAAATTTTAACCCTAATTCCATCTTTACCTTCACCTTTTGCACAGTAAGGAGGCTCCGATGAATCATCCTCTGCATGAACTATCACCATGCTCGAATCGATAATTGCTATTATTAAGAGCACAAAGATTGTAATTATTGATAGAACACTACTCATAGCTAACGCCTAGACACTAGGTTATTTAAGCCAAACTCTAGGTATATAATTTTTACAACCTATTCCACATTTGTTATCGTTAGAGGTAGGACCTCAAATTATTAATAAATTTGATGGTTATTCATAATTTGGAGTGATCCATGAGAATGGGACCAAATCAATACGATTTAGTCCCTTGAAAATATTTGTTGTTATCAGTTAGTAGATCAAGATAAGCTAGTAATCCAACATTATTGACCTAGGTATCGCCAAATCATTAGAAATTTCTGACTGATTAAGTTTACAATCTTGAGATTCTAACTGTTGCCTTGTTCATTCTCACAGCCTCCTTAGATTGTTGGACATGAATATCACCCTATCGAGATGAGTTAAAAGATCAGTCCTTGAATCACTTGCATATTTGTATTAAAAAATTTAAATAAAATTTTGGTGGGTTTTTTACTCATCTTGAATTCAATGTTTGGATAGATGCTTGAACTGGCGTATTGGTTGGTGGCCTTCACCGGACATAACACCAATCGATCATTAGCTTCAATAGATATTTTCTGCGAAAGGTCGAGTTCCTTTGAAAACTTGCCCTAATTAAGCAGTAATGCCGTGCTAGAAGTGAAAAAACGAGGGAAAATACTTTAACCAATTCCAATAATCTCAAGGACGGTTGTTTCTATTCTGGCAAATGTGGAAGAAAATTGTTTACATATTTGTGCTGTATATTTTGTAATGTATATCAAAATTTAATCTATTAATACATTTGAAAAGTCATTATTCAATCCTCATGTCTCATGATTTAATCTAATAAGCATTCGCAGTATTTGTATAAAACTGAAGTTAGTAATGCTAGAGTGGAAACATAGGGGTTCTAATATTTAGTAAGATTCTTACCTAAGAATCGTTCTTTTTCCATAATAGTGACTTATTAATTTTGATCTGAGCGAATAATCCTCAGAATAAGGATATAGATACGTTATAATTAAAATCCCTTCTCAAAGTATGGTGACCAGGAAGGGATTCAATTTATTTATAATGTGAATCCAAAATAGAACGATTTTAAGCTAAATGAGAACTTATTTCCAAATATTTATATCTCTTTATTCAATTTTTAATAAATTTAGTGGATATGAAGTGGAAATAAATTGGGGAGGAAGTAAATCTTTATACTCCTATCTCTCTTGCTAGTTTCACAAGTTTTTTACCGTCTTCTGTCAGGTTATTGAATACTTTGTTTTTAACACTCTTTCGGGCTACAAGTCCACGTTTCTGTGCCTTGAGCAGTTGCTTATGTCCATATCCATACGCGCCCAACTTGGTCAGCAGTTCTCTAGTCGGATATCCCTTTCCAGTACCGAGTGTCTTCAACAATCTCACCAGAGACTTTTCCTCCACGAGTATTTTTAACAATTTTGCTTCTTTCATCACATATACTATAAAACACTAATTATATAATGGTTACTCATTGTTAGATACAAATTACTAATCGGATTCCCTAAAGTGATGCTCCGAAAGAGATTGAATCTGATTCAAGGATAGTCTGAAATAGAGAATTTATACTTTCAAACCCATTCATAGCCAATACTTTT
>DATCWH010000011.1:0-26114 GCA_036566445.1 Nitrososphaeraceae archaeon | reverse complement strand
GTGATAGGTTTAAGGTTAACAACCGCGGAGGCGTCAAGAAAAATTGCTGAATATGCCTTTGAAGAAGCGCTAAGGAGAGATGCTAAAAAAAGCGTTGTTTGTGTTCACAAGTCAAATGTTATGAGAGTTGGAGATGCCATGTTCTCTAGAATTAGTAATGATATTTCGAAGAATTATCCTGATGTGGGGTTTACTGAATCCTACGTTGACGCATGCGCTATGAATTTGATTAGAAATCCTGAAAAATTTGACGTGATCTTGACAACAAACTTATTTGGAGATATCCTGTCAGATGAAGCTGCACAGGTTGTTGGTGGACTGGGATTGGCTCCTGCAGGAAATATTGGGAAAAAATTTGCTATATTTGAACCTGTTCATGGTGCTGCGTTTGATATTGCAAATAAGAATATTGCAAATCCTTCATCCATGTTCCTATCTATAAAAATGATGTTCGAGTGGTTGGCCGGCAAAAACAAGAATAGCGAGGGAGGCAGTCTTATTGATTTAGGAAAAAAAATAGAAAAGACTTTGACAGGTCTACTTGAAGAGAACATAAAAACAATTGATATGGGTGGCAACATGCATACGGATGAATTTACAAAAATGTTTGTATCTAAACTAATTTCGTAATTTATCTAATAGTGTTATGTAATGCAAATGGAATTATTGATTCCCACAATTAGACCATTTGTATTAGATTTAAACCTAAAATAAAATTAGATATTTGTTATCCTTGCGAGTGATATTCCATTTCCGTTCTGACCAGTTAGAATTTACTATTCTTTATTGTCAGGAGGGGCTTGACAGAATTCTGTCAAAACACCATTCATTGATTTTGGATGGATAAAAGTTATTTTCCTTCCATAAGAACCAGTTCTAATGTCTCCAATCATCCTAATTCCCTTGCCAATTGCTCTTGCAACGTCATTATCAATGTCATCGGCAGTAATTGCTATATGGTGAATTCCTTCTCCACGATCTGTCAAGAATTTTTTTATTGGACTGTCATCCCCAGTGGGTTCCATTAATTCTATTCTCGTGTCCTCTAATCTCAATATAGCGACTTTGACTCTTTCTGTAGGAACATCTTCTATGTCAATTTTATCAATTTTTAGTATCCTTTCATAGTTCTTTAATGCCTCACTCACATTGTTAACCGCTATGGCGACATGATCAACCCTCACATCATATCACCATCAAAAAGAAAATTTTGGTTCATATCTGCCAAAAATATCAACAAAAATATCGCTTATTTCTCCCAATGTAACATGACCCTTCACAGCAGAGATGATATGAGGCATCAGATTTTCGTCTTGCTTTTCAGCAAATCTTCGCAATTTGCTTAATTCAGAATTTACTCTAGTTTGGTCTCTGTTTTTCTTGAACTCTTTTAATTTTTTCACTTGACGTATCTCTATTTCAGGATCTATAGTATTCAATTTGGGTTCAACATCATTTTGATCTTGAAATTTGTTTACACCTACAATTATGCGATCAGTGTAGTCTATTTCTTTCTTTAACTGGTAAGCATTACGTCTTATTTCCTCCTGAAAGAAACCCTTTTCTATTGCTGCTAGAGAACCACCAATCTTTTCTATCCTCTTTAGGTATTTTTCAACTCCTTGTTCTATCTCGGATGTCAGATATTCCAGATAATGTGATCCTGAAAGAGGATCGACAGTCTTTGTTACTCCCGTCTCATTTGCGATAATCTGTTGAGTTCTTAATGCTACCTTAACAGATTCTTCAGTTGGAAGAGCCAATGCTTCATCTCTAGAATTTGTGTGTAATGATTGGCATCCTCCCAATACGGCTGACAATGCTTCAAGTGTTACCCTTACAATGTTATTATCCACTTGTTGCGCTGTTAGGGATTCACCGCTGGTCTGAACATGAAAACGCAAGTGAGTTGATTTGTCGCCCTTAGCACCAAATCTTTCTTTCATTATTTTTGCATAAATACGACGCGCTGCTCTAAATTTGGCTACCTCTTCAAAGAATTCCATAGTACAGCAGAAAAAGAAGGATAAACGCGGAGCAAATTCATCAACTTTTAATCCCCTTGATACGCACGTATTGATATATTCTATTGCGTTGGCAAATGTAAATGCCAATTCTTGGATAGCATTTGAACCTGCTTCACGCATATGATAACCAGAGATACTTATCGGATACCACTGTGGCACATGCTTAGAACAATACTGAATCATGTCACCAATTATTCTCATTGACTCTCTTGGAGGATAGATGTATGTATTGCGCGCAATATACTCCTTTAAGATATCATTTTGGGTTGTGCCCCTCAAGCTATTAGATGAGACTCGCTGAGATTCTGCAACTACGATATAAAGAGCCAAAAGGGTTGAGGCGGTTGAATTTATTGTCATCGAAGTACTAACCTTCTCTAGGGGAATATTTTGAAAGCAAGTCATCATGTTGTCAATGGAACTGATAGCAACTCCAGTCCTTCCAACTTCACCCTGGGAATATAGATTGTCCGAATCTCTTCCAGTTTGCGTTGGGAGGTCAAAAGCTAGAGAAAGTCCTGTCTGTCCATGCTCTAATAAGAATCTAAATCTCCTGTTAGTTTCTTCCGCACTTCCAAATCCACTGTACTGTCGCATGGTCCACAGTCTTTCTCTGTACATGTTTGGATAAAGTCCTCTTGTATATGGAAATCTACCTGCTTCCTCATCATACTCGGCTTTCACAAGATCTTTTGAAGAAAAAATTCTTTTTACAGGAATTCCTGAATCAGTTTTGATTTTTTTTATCTCCTGTTTTGCCATTCTTAGATCTCCTATACAATAATCTTATTAGCAAAATTTAAAGCTGCGTTATAAGGTTCTACTTCTTTTTTTAGTATTTTGTTTACAAGTTTCTTGTACTCTTGACTATTCATTATCTTTTCAATAGATTTTTCTTTTATTACGTTTAAAATCATATCTCTTAATTCATTCTCTAGTATCGATTTTTCTCTCGCCTGATATTTCTCATCATCTAGTAATTTGACGAGGGATTTTGTTAATTCCTTTATTCCTTTTTTCATCTTTGCTGAACACTTCAACACCAATTTTTCATTATTACCAACCAGATCGAAAATAATATTGTACAAGACTGTAGCTCCTTCCAAATCTGACTTATTTACCACATAGATGTCTCCTATTTCTGTTAGTCCTGCTTTTATTGCCTGTATGCTGTCTCCGGTTTGTGGATTGAAGATAACTACTGTGATATTCACAGCCTTTGAAATTTCGATCTCTAGCTGACCTGCTCCTACACTTTCTACTAATATGAGATTATATCCTGCCGCATCTAAAATTCTCACCACGTTTCTAAGTGATCTTGAAATGCCACCCTCAGCACCCCTTGAGGCCATACTCCTTACGTAAATTTCGTCGCTAATTGTCATCATTCGCACCCTATCTCCCAAAAGGGCTCCACCCGTTATTGGACTTGATGGATCTACTGCTATAACTGCTACTTTGTATCCAAGGGAGTGAAATTCGGCTGCCAATCTTCCTATTAGCGTACTTTTACCAGAACCGGCTGATCCGGTAAAACCTATAGTTTTGGCAGCCTTCGTTTTCTTAAAAATCTCATGAATTATTTTTACAGAATCAGGTTCATTATTATCAACTATAGAGATTGCTCTCGAAATTGATCTTTTATCTCCTTTTAGAATTCCATCTACTAACTCTGACACGAATGATTTAGCTGGAAATTTAAGTATTAAAAGTTACTTACGTATGTACAGTTACAATCGTATTGCATGATGAAATTGACAAAAAATTTTAAACCTCCGCTATAAATTTTAGATATATGTCTACATCTACACATGGCAAAAAAAAACCGATAAGGGTTCTAGTGTCTAAACTAGGACTGGACGGTCATGATCGGGGGGCATTAGTAATATGCAGGGCTCTCAGAGATTCTGGAATGGAGGTAATATATTCTGGACTATTCTGTACCCCTGAACAGGTTGCAAAAATTGCTATTGATGAAGATGTTGATGTCGTTGCAATGAGTTTGTTAAATGGCGCTCACTTAACTTTATTTCCTAGAGTAGCAAATCTGTTACAGGAACGCGGTGTTAATGACATACTTTTAATAGGAGGAGGAGTCATACCGGGTAAGGATAAAGAGATACTCGAAGAAAAAGGAGTAAAAGGCAATTTTGGACCAGGAACACCACTTGATGTAATTGTTGAATTCATTCACAATAATTTAAAAAAATAACACTAATTCTAATAAATTTTATTCTTTAATCTCTTATTAGGAACTCACAGTAAATGTTAAATCTCTCATAGAATTCAAATAATCGTTAATTGTTAGCGCGTTAATTGCACATGATTCTATCAGTCGATAAAATTCTTGCCATAACCCTTGCATTACCTGTTCGTCAATGCTCAATTGAACTCGTGTTTTATTATTGTTAGTGTTTGTATTAATTAGCAACAATTTTCCTTAATGGCGGGATGTATGTAAATATATATTGATAAACCGTTCGTACGTGTGGAAATTGCTTTTTAGATGGTCATGAAGATTTAAATCTAAATTGTTACTCATTAAATCTCAACTTATAAAATGACTCTTATTGGAGATGCTTATCGATGGATTTATAGCAAATTCATTTCTCGTCCTACAAATTTTAGTTGGGTGATAAACAATCAGCTTGCAGGTAGTGGATTACCTCTAACTTTCGATCAATTCATGTGGCTAGTGAAACACGGAATAGGCACAATCGTAACAGTACGAGAAATCCCATTACCGCTGCAGTGGTTATATGTTAACGATACTAAGAATTCCCATTTTGAAGGTAAAAAGAATAAGAAAATAAATTACCTGCATTTACGAGTTGAAGACTATCATTCTCCTTCCATCGAGGAGATAGATTCAACCGTTAATTTTATCGAAAATGAAATTGAAGCGAAAAGAGCGGCGTTGGTTCATTGTGCGGCAGGTAAAGGAAGAACAGGGACGATACTAGGCGCTTACCTATTAAAAAAAGAAAATCTCAGTGCCAAAGAGGCTATAACTAGAATTAGGAACCTTAGACCTGGGTCTATTCAAACTGACTCACAAGAAAAGTCAATCTATGAATATGAGAAATACTTAAGAGACAAATCTGTAAATCAGCTTTGAGGCTTAAGTAATCTTGTTAGTAACGAAACCTTATTCCCAATAAGTATGACAACATTTTATTGATACCATTTGATATTACATACTATGGGATTTGAAAAGCTAGAGGAGTGGGCATTTGAAGCAAATCTGGCCCGGAATCAGAATATGAAATCGAAGGCAACACAAATTGAAGAAAAAATCTTGAAAAACATGACCGAAAACCAGTTACTATTTCCTGTAGAAGAAGAGGTCTTAATGACCAAAAATTCTGCTTCATTTGTATATAAGAACGGCAAGACATATCCTTCATTATTAGAATTTATGGGACGAATTCTTCATGTGGATATCCCGATCAAACTTAATGAATGTAAATTTGGTCCTGGCGGGATTATAATATCTGCCGAAAATAAAGAACAGGCACAGAAAATTTTACATGATTGTAGCCAAGAATTACAGACTCTTATCAAGGCAAAAAAAAGGCAAATTGGCTAATACGATATTGATGAGCAGTAAAAATTCATTTTCTCTTAATTACTTCTAGTAGACTCGATAACATGAATGGCTTGACCAGAATGTCTTCCTTATTTATTCTAAAATAATCAATAGCGTTTGAAGTTCGATAAAGTGGATTGGTAGTTGTTAAAACTATTCTTTGAGTTGTCTTGATTCGATATATCTCTTTTGCAAGATCACTGGGTTCCATATTACCAGACAGATGTGTGTCCAAAATTATAATATCAAAATCATTTGCTTTTACTAAAGACAAGCATTCGTTTGCCTCTGAGGTCACGACCACATCAATTTCATGCATGCCTAAAAATTCTGTATAAAGCGTCAATAAATCAGGATGGGATTCCACAATAAGGATTCGCAAGTCATTTTCTTGTTCAACTGATGTACTCCAATGACCAATATCATATTTGTTTAGATCTAACATCAAGTCATGTAAATTTGCAATCTTGGATTTTGTGTCCTGTTCGGTCTGCAACACATGGTTTGGGTGAGGACATATTACTGTGATGGGTAATTATTTTTGAACCATTCATCATGAACTCCCTGCCACCATTTTCTAGTATTTCCGACTCACCAAACGATCTATTTTCACACAAACAACACGCCGCATCAGCAAAAACAATGATTTCGTCTTTCTTGCCCTTCACAACAAGGTCACGAAGTAACTTCTCTAGATTTGCTTTCAGGTTGTCAAATAGCACTAGGTTTCCACTTAGTGCAGATTCATAATAAGGCAGAAAGTTGATAAACTGTAAATTATTATCGTCTATATGTTTTTGATAATTTTTTATTCTGCTGGATAAATTGCAAATGTTTGATATATGGGACTTGTCAAAAGCATATACGGATGCATAAATACATAGCAGCTCCTCTTCGAGTCCTTGATTAATCCAATGGGCTGCCGCGTTAGTGCGGTCTTCGTCTTTTTCGTACAAGAGCATTACATGCTTACCATTAGAAATTTCATATGGGATTTGAATGTTACACAAAACTAACCCGACCTTCCTTGATGTTCTCATATTGTGTTAACAATTTCACACCCTATCGTATTGAACATTATAGTTTATTAGCATTATTGTATATTTATTGAAAAATTAATTCGTTAATCGAAAACAAATAGAACTCGTTTCTACTACGGATACTATGATCACATGAAGATACACAACATGAAAATACGACTAATGCATTATTCGTCACGAGATGTAACAATAATACTAAAAAATAGATCAAATTTGCAGTTAGGCTTTAAAATATAATTGGAAAAAAACTAGGTGAATTTTCAAATAGTCTGAACTTAACGGTCCAAAATTTTAATCTTCATTTTTCCACATCATCTTTCTCATTTCTTTACCAACAATTTCAATTTGACTTTTTTCCAATTGGTTCATGAATCTAACAAATGAATTCTTCCCATCCTTTTTGTAAATGCTTGCCCATTCATTAGCAAATTTCCCTGATTGAATATCCTTCAAGACTTGTCTCATGTTTTCTTTTACTTGATTGTTTATAATTATTGGTCCTCTAGTTAGACCGCCGTACCTTGCTGTTTCACTAACCCTATTATACATTCCTGTTATTCCGTATTTGTATATCAAATCAACTATTAGTTTTAGCTCATGCAAACATTCATAATAAGCTACCTCAGGTTGGTAACCTGATTCAACTAGGGTTTCAAAGGCATTAAGTACAAGAGAATGGGCGCCACCGCACAAGTCAACTTGTTCTCCAAACCAATCTGTTTCAACTTCTTCCTTGAATGTGGTTTCAATAACACCTGGTCTTGTGCTTCCAATGGCCTTAGCCAATCCCAAAACAGTCTTTAAGGCATTTCCGGAATAATCTTGATAAACTGCAACCAACGAAGGTGTACCAAAGCCTTCCTGATACAATTCTCGTACTCTTTGTCCAGGTCCCTTGGGAGCAACCATTACCACATCAATGTCTTTGGGAGGAACAATCCATTTCCAGTGTATAGCTGCTCCATGAGAAAAATTTAGTGTTTTTCCTTCCGAAAGACCATGTTCTATTTCATTCTTGTATACATTAGCTTGCTCCATGTCTGGAGTCAGAACGTGAATGATATCAGCCAATTTTGATGCATCCTTTACCTCTTTAACAACGTGTCCCTCATTTTCTGCAATTTTCCATGATTTTCCCCCTTTGTACAAGCCAATTATTACATTCAATCCGGAGTCTTTCATATTATTTGCTTGAGCTCTTCCCTGGATACCGTAACCTATTACGGCAATTGTCTTGCTTCTTAGTTGTTCCAATGACACGTCACTGTCAAACCATTTTTTTGCAGTCATACGTACTCATATTCTATGTCGATATTTATAGCAAGTCCAAATAGACTATGTCAGATTAGATTTTCTAACGGATACCAAAGATTCTTTTTCCTCGTCAAGTCCTTCTTATTTCTATTTCTAGTTTTTATCGTTCCTCATAATCGTGAAATTACATGAACGCTTGACCGTTGTTGGTAAAAAAGTCTAAAATGGATACCGGAAGATATGTGGGTATAATACTATTGGTTCTACACTATGGAATTTTAATGGAAGTCGTAGTTAGCCCTTAACTATCAGTGTCAGTCTTTGACTTTGAGTACACGTCAGTCAACACGTCGTGCAAAATTTCTCTTACATCATCCTTGTCAAGCTCATCCACCAGGCCGTGCAAAACTTCTCTTACGTTATCTTTCTCAAAACGGGTTTCTTT
The DNA here is from genome assembly GCA_036566445.1 of Nitrososphaeraceae archaeon. Taxonomy (GTDB): domain Archaea; phylum Thermoproteota; class Nitrososphaeria; order Nitrososphaerales; family Nitrososphaeraceae; genus TA-21. The sequence goes on along the minus strand of DATCWH010000011.1, from coordinate 17,759 downwards.
TGTGTCTAATGATCTAGTTTGTTTATCCATAGATTTGTAACTTTTTATCAGTTCATTCTCCATCTCCGTCACCCCAATCGTCTTCAAAAGACTCAGTTGACTCATTTGCGCTTCTATAAAATTTACCTCTAAGTTCCTTATCCCTAGCTAAAAGTGTCGCTGAAAGGGTCATCCCCGTAAGTACCAAATATGACCCCCATCGGTATAAAGGAGACGGTTACAAGACCAAAGGGCGGATAGGCGGCATATAGCAATGTATCTACTTCGATAGAACCAAAAAGAATTGCCATGCCAATACCAGTGATCAGCAGATACTTCTGCATTTCATATTTAGTAACTAAAGTGGAAGCAGCCAAGAAAGCCAGACAGAAAAATAAAGCACCAATTTGTTTTGTAGCACTAAAAATTGTAACGTTCACTATTCCATATAACACAGGCGAAGATATGACAAATGGTCTAAATATATCTACTAGGTATTTTTCAAAAGGAAATAGGAAATAAATTAATGGTATCGATATAATCGTCCAATATCTAATTTTACCTATTCTCCTGCTATCTGTTCTCAATAGTATTGCTGAAGCAATTCAAACTGATACAAAAGATAGTATTGATGTAATATCAAGTACAGGTCCGAAATTCATTGCCAGCTCTGCTCGTGGAAGGTTTAACAAAGCCTGTTGGATAGAATGTGGTCTTATCTCTGATGGATGATAGAACAGTACGGACGTCGCATAGATGAGTGAAGTCATAATAGCTATCGCTGTTACCGTGAAAGATATCGCATATAATGATAGAATCTTATTTCTCTTGGTTCTAATCCAATCAACCAATGTTAGCACCAGAGACATTAGAAAAAACAAGGCCGTGATATGACTGATATAGACCACAGCAAACAATGATAGAATGTTGTAACTATTAAACTGATAATTGGTTGAATTATTATTAGCATAACACTGATTAGCAAGACTTGCGTCAGGTCTATATTTTTACCTAGTTCATACATGTATCTTATTTCCTGATCGCTCGCTCTCTGAAACTTGATTTCAAATTTAGTTGCAGACGTTCATTTTCACTATTCTGTATCGTATTAAAATAGCCTCTATGAAAGGAACATTCTATTTTGTAATAAGAATTTTGTTACAGAATCAGTTATGAGAATTTTGTTACAGAATCAAGTTATAAAAAATTCATATATTACAATTGTGAATAAAAGCAAGTATTGTACGTAGCGATAGTAATACTAATTTTTATCTTTGTATACCTAGGTCCCTATATCTTCGTTTATGCAAGAACGGAAACTTGGACATTCCCAAGAATAGATGAACGAGATATCAAGGCCATTGATGAAACTGACCCTTACGTTAACCCTGTGGTTAATCTCACAAAAGTGTATAGGGTGCACGACGGTAGTGAGGCTAACTACACTTTAGACACGGGTATACTAAATAGGAAGTTTCTTGACTGGATAGGCTTTCCTTTGGTATTGGAAGTCAAAAATTTCAGCCTCAAAGCATCAGGAATTTATCTGGGAAAAGTAATATTTCATTGCAATTACATGGAAGCTGATTTTCCAAAGCCTACTGGAACTGAACCATGGTATATCTATCAACCTTTGGTAGACAAATATGATAATACTACTCAGAACGTTCCCTGTTATGGTGATGCATCATTAATCGAGAAAAATACCCCAACATCAGCGTTACTAAACTGGACTATGTCAGGAAAGTTAGTTGGAGATAAAAATGATCGAATTAGAACGTGGAGTGACTTTGGAGTCGTGAAGATAGCTGATGTCCGGCGGTAACCCTTTAAACTATCTCACTGACAAAGAAGGTGGGGGATGGTTTGGATTTCGTGGCTTATTTGCAATAATTTTTGCCAGTGCTCAGTTCGGACTATTTATACACTGGGTGACTTACACTGGTGTAACCCTTTCGGCGGGTATGTTTTATTTGACCCTTATCCCATTCATGATTGGGATTGTATTTACAGGACTTCTCCCAGGCAAGAGTGGCATAACACCCAAAACCTTTTTGATTATTGCGGTATGGTCTCTTTTAGCATATAGTTTGTATGATTGGGCCCGAGTTCCAATGAACCTATTGATAGGTGTACCTTTCTGGGATCACTGGTTTGATTGGGGCGCCAGTATTTTAGGAAGCACGGGTACACTATTTACTTATGAAAATTTGACTGCTGGTCTCATAGCTCACATACTACGAGGATGGGGATTTGCTATGGCTTACTATCTTTTAGTCAGGAGGGTAACTCTGTTTTCTGCTTTTGTTTTTGCTTTCTTTATGACAGTCCTCTATTGGGTTGTCTTTCCAATATTTGTTTTAACAGATGCTCTTCCTCCATGGATTTGGTGGTATACTGCTTGGCAGTCACACATGGCCTTTGCCGTTGGATTATGGCTGGCTCCAAAAATCTTTACATTCTACAAAAAGAAGGACCAAAAAGATGAGGCTGTACCAACAACTTCGAAGATCTTTCCACATAACGCAACGAAGGATCAAGGAGATCAGGCTGTAGCAACAACTTATCACAGGAAGTGGAAGACAACACTATACGCCATTCTCGCTCTTCAAGGATTTGGGCTTGCAATTGGGTTTATTATCTTTGGCTATGTAGTTGGTAGTCAGCCTCCGTCAATATATCCTGTCTTTGGATATGGGAAACCACCGCCTATCGTAATTGATGGATTCAGTTCTTACTATTGGGCTATTCCATCAGTAATTGCAGGATTTGTATTCTCATATCTTGCCCATAATTCAACTCGAATAGGGTGTGCCAATTGTGGTCATATCAATGCAAATAAGTCACTATTTTGTAATCAATGCGGCAATTCAATCGTTCCCAAGCCTTGATATTTCATCAGGCGCATCTATTTCTAAGCCTATAATAAATAATGAAGTTAAAGGAGATTTCATTTTCCTTTTCGTTAAAACTACTTTCTTGTAAGGTGGACAGCTTTATTGACTATCCTTGGACAAGATAAGGGAACTATGTATTAAAGACTATTTAGATAGCCTATATCGATATAGGAGCTATCCCATTCCATTTCACTTACATAAAATAAGGACTCGGTATCAAATTTCTATTCTAACAAAACAATTCCTGCATTCTAGGATTACAGCATCTGTCTTATTGGATACCACTGAAAATTTTTTAGCTCCACAGTTCTTGCAGACTGGACAGGCCCTTAATGGTTTTGTCATTGGATATAATAAAGCATTTTCTTGATTAATTATTTTATTTCAGGATAGTGTTTAATTTCACCAGATCCATCTCTTTGGGTTTCAAACAAGACTTTTATTCTATGTGTTCCGTCAACCTCTGAAATTATGCGGTATACTGCATCTGGTACGTAATCTTTCCACTCTTTGTCCAATACAATATTCATCCTAATATTTGTTCCATTACACTTAATTTCATCATAAAATTTAGGAGAGCGAACATCAAAAGTTTCAGAATTACGTGACAAAAGCTCCAGTACGAATTTGTTACCAGAGTATAATGCATCAAACTTAGGTAACATGGACCTTAGATGTTGAACCCAAATTGCATTATTTTCTAAATTGAATATTGGCACAATGTACACCCTTCTGAGATCAATTTTTGCCTCCACTAAAGTATCATGAATAAAGTAAACTCGCTCGCCTGCCGTAAATGGATTTAAAAATGTATAGTTAAACTGAGAGCTACCTATAGCAATTATTAACTCTTCGCACCCTTCTAATATTTGATGGGCAAGCTTCAGATGACCGTTATGAAATGGCTGAAATCTTCCTATCATTAATCCCGATTTGGCCAATTTATCTAATGTTTAGTTTATTTTCCTGCTCTTTTATCTTATCTGTCTCAACTTTCTTGAAGATTGGTTCGATATCTCCTAATTTATGACCTGAGTTCAGCAGTTTTGATCCAATTGTTTTCCAATTCTGTTCGTGAACGTTTCCCTCCAACAACATTTGTTTCCAAACTTTCTCTGCCGAAAAGGGTATGAACGGGGCAAGTAATATGGATAGAGATCGCACGGCGTTAATTGAGATAAACAGTGCGCTACCTGATTGTTTAGGATTTTTCCAAGGTTCCTTTTTCTGAAAGTATTGATTAAAACTTGATGAAAAATTCAGAATACTTTTTAATGCCTTATCAATTTCGTTGCCAAAAATAAAACCGCCCACTGTATTACCTATAGTTTCTATTTCCGCCAATGATTTTCTATCTGTCTCATCATACTCATTTGGATTCGGTATCACATTGTCAAAATATTTTTTGATGAAAGTTAAAGTTCTATTCACAAAGTTACCAATGTTTGCTATTAATTCATTGTTTATTTTTTTTTCGAAATCATTCCAATCAAAATTAATATCATCTTGAGAATATCTGCAAATTGATGCTATGTAAAATCGAAGATAATCTGCTTGAAATTGGTTTACAAATTCCCTCAACCCAATATACCAACTCCTGCTCTTTGAGATTTTATTATTCTCAAGCATAAGATGTCCACGTGTTGGGATGAAATCAGGCAATTTGTATTCTTCATTTATACCTATTCTAATTGCTGGTAAGAAAAGATAGTGATGGTAAACGATATCTTTTCCAATAAAATGATATATTTTAGAACTATTCCATTTTTCCCTTGCTCTATTTATGTCACCGAATAGTTCAATAAGTGAGGAAATATAACATAAATGGTTATCAAACCATCCATAGAATACTTTGTCTTTTTTTTCATTACCTCCAATAGGAATATTCACCCCCCAAGTAATATCCCTCGTTATATCCCAGTCTTGAAGTCCTTCTACAATCCAGTTGAGTACATATTTTTTGACATCTTGTTGAAGTAATGAGTTTTGCTTTAACCATTTTTCAAGAACATCTTCAAATTGGGATAACTTGAAAAAATAGTGGTTACTTTTTTTCTTCACAGGTGGTGTCCCACAAATAGCACATTTTGGATCTAGTATCTTTTCGGGGATTCTTCCACATTTTTCACACAGGTCGGAATACTGATCCATTGCACTACAATAAGGGCATTTTCCGACCACATAGCGGTCTGGCAGAAATTTCAAATCTTTTTCGCAATAAAATTGCACAACTTCCTTCTCATAGACTAGCTCCCTTTTTTTTAATACATTAAAGACATACTGGACAAATTTTCTGTTTGTCTCTGAGCTCGTTTGTGAAAAAGAATCAAAAACTATTCCGACTGAATTAAAATCATCAATATCTTTATCATGCCAGTATTTAACATAGGTCTCTGGTTTCGTCTTCTTTTTTTCAGTTTCAATAAGTACAGGTGTACCAAAATCATCTGATGCACACAAGTGATATACTTCTACTCCATTTAGTTTTAGAAATCTGCGAAATATATCCGCAGGTAGATAAGTAGAAGAAATGTGGCCAAGGTGTATCTCTCCATTTGCATATGGAAGCGCACTTGTTATTATAACACTGTCTGTATTGGAATTTCGCACAGCAGAAACAGTGATGATGATGAGGAATTAAAACTATCTGAATTAATCAATTTCAAAGCAAAAGTGGAATTGGCATATATCTCTCATTTATTTTAATTATGGTTATTCTTATCGCTAATTAGTTATATCATATTGATTCAGAGTAATTGCCAGATGAATAATATCGAACTAATTAATAATGGAAAAAAGTCGTGGGAATGGGCATGTTCTCATATGGGTATACTTGATACATTAGTTAAAGAAAATAATGCCCACAAACCATTAAAAGGGCTGAGACTGGGTCTTTCGCTACACATTACAAAGGAGACATCTGTTCTCGTAATAGCGGCGATTAAACTAGGATCGAAAGTTTCTCTATGTTCAGCAAATCCATTATCCGTACAAGAGGATATAGCAGCATTTCTTTCATCAAAAGGAGTCATGGTTTATGCTCGGAAGGATGAAACTGAAAGGGAATATTTTGATAATCTAAAACAAGTTTTAGAAACTGAGCCTCAAGTACTGACTGATGACGGATCAAATCTTCATGTATTGGCACACAACAAGAGAGTTCAGGGCATATTTGGGGGAACTGAAGAGACGACATCAGGTGTTACAAGACTACGAGTGTTGGAAGAACAGGGAAAGTTGCTGTATCCTGTTATTGGTGTCAACGAGGCCCGTACGAAACATCTATTTGATAATCGGTACGGAACTGGACAAAGTACCATAACCGGTATTATCAAATTGACCAATGTTCTTATCGCGGGTAAACACATAGTTGTTTGCGGCTATGGATATGTGGGTAAAGGAGTTGCATCGAGAGCTAAAGGCATGGGTGCCATTGTTACTGTTGTTGAGGTTGATTCTCTTAGGGCACTCGAAGCGTACATGGATGGTTACGACGTAAAGAAAATTAATCAGGTAGTGGACAAGGCAGATATTTTTATAACCTGCACTGGACAAAAAAATGTAATTTCAGAAAAACATTTTAGAAAAATGAAAAATGGGGCGATACTCGCAAATGCGGGACATTTCGACAATGAAATAGAAGTGGATAAACTATTTTTAAATTCAAAAGGAAGCTACCCAATTAAACCATATTTGGACTGTTTCCACATTAATGGAAAAAAAATTTTCCTGCTCTCAAAGGGCAGAGTAGTTAATTTAGTAGGAGCCGAGGGTAATCCTCCAGAAGTAATGGCAATGTCTTTTGCAAATCAGCTCCTCTCTATAATACATATTTTTAAAAACCATAAAGGAATGCAAAACAAAGTTTATTCTGTACCGGAAAATATAGATTCTAATGTAGCGAAGTTATCCCTAAAATATTTGGGAATAAGTATTGACAAATTGACGCCACTTCAGAGAAAATACGCGAAATCCTACTGAAGTTTCAAACCTTTTCTCATAAATCACACATAATATTTTATAGGAGATTGAAACTTAAAAACTAATTATGACTTGGATGCGTGCTGCAAGTATTGAAGAATTTGACAAGAAAACTGGAAAAGAAGTAAATTTAAGCGGGAACAGAGTTGCCATTTTTCGAACAAAAGGAAAATTTTATGCTATAGAGGCGTTGTGTAGACATCAGGACGGTTCACTAGCACCTGGTAGAGTAGATGGTGAAGTGGTAGAATGTCCGTTACACTCATGGCATTATAATGTACGCACCGGAGAATTATTGGATTATCTTGAGGGAGTAAAATTAAAAACATATAGAATTGAATTAAAGGGAAAAGATATTTACATAGATGTTTGAATTTATTATTACCTAGTCTTCATAGATTGTTAGTTCTAATTTGAAAATATATAACAGACTTTCTGATACTCTTGAAGAGATTGGTACAGAAAAGGACAATAAGATTAGGATCTATGTTTGCGGCATCACCGTGTATGACGACTGTCATATTGGACATGCAAGAACTATAGTTGTATTTGATGTTTTAAGACGATATTTAATACAGAAAGGGCATAATCTAATTTATGTACAAAACTTTACCGATGTTGATGATAAAATAATAAACAAAGCAAAACTGGAAGGAAAGACTCCGGAAGAAATTTCTTCCAAATACACTGTGAGTTATTTTGAAGATTTTACTAAACTAAATGTCCTAAAAGCAGATTTTTATCCAAAAGCAACCGAACACATAACCGAGATAATATCTGCGATTAAAATATTAAAGGAAAAAAATTATACCTATACCACCTTAAATGGAATATATTTTAGAGTGAGATCATTTCCAGATTATGGTAAACTATCAAATAAACAAATTGATGAGCTTGAGGAGGGTTCAAGAATTGAAATTGATGCTCTAAAAGAGGATCCCCTAGACTTTGCTCTATGGAAATTTTCTTCTGATACTCCATATTGGGAAAGTCCTTGGGGAAGAGGAAGACCCGGTTGGCATATAGAGTGCTCTGTAATGGTATCAAAGTTACTTGGTAATGAAATAGAGATTCACGGCGGTGGCACTGACCTCATATTTCCGCATCACGAAAATGAAATAGCTCAATCTGAAGCGTTTAGTGAAAAGAAACTTGCAAAACTTTGGATGCATGTAGGTATGATTACAATTAATTCAGAGAAGATGTCAAAGTCCCTCAGAAATATGATCCTACTTAAAAACGCTCTTAAAAGATGGGGAGCTAATGTTCTTAGATTGTATCTAATATCTTCTCAATATTCAAAACCGATGGACTACAATGACGCAATTTTGTATGAATCATTGCAAAAATGGAGACAGATTGAGCACTGTTTTTACGAACTTAGAACAACAAAAAATGTATCTGCAGGAATGGATGAATTTGAAAATAAATGCAATATTTATCTCAATGATTTTATGTCATTTTTAGATACCAATCTCAATACTTCATCAGCATTAGCAGTGTTCATGGAACTAGTATCGTATATCAACAACATAAGCTCGTCTGAAAAGTTAACAATCGTAATGTCTGATAAAGCGCTACCTATTGTAAATACCATAATGAATATCATGGGTGTTAAGATAGCGGAGATTGATATTGATACGAAAAAAGAAATCGAAAATATGATCGACCAGAGAAATAAGCTTAGGGGTGAGAAGAGGTTTAAAGATGCGGATAAATTGAGAAACAAGATCCTTGAGCTATATGATGTTGAGCTTACGGATCATAACATGTATACTTCATGGAAAAAAAAGGAAATTATTAAATTTGATAGACAGTGATGGTATTCTAAAGGAACAGTTTTCAAATCTCCTAATGGATTATCATGTATTACTTTTTTACAAAAGGTTGTTACTTTACGGTTTGATAAAGTATTAATACTCAAAATAGCAAACAAATCATAATTGAATTCCAAAAAGGTAATCTCGGTAATCATCATATCGGCCGCAGTAGTTGTATCAATAGGTCTGACAATATTTTTTAATCCTTTTAAAAGTAATATACAAATATTCAGCGAGTCACTCAGCGTCTTGGTATCAAAATCCCAAGAACTGACAAGAAAATATCAGGAAGAAATTGGAAAATGGAATTTGAAAAAACATGACAATCTGACAATGGTTAACATTACTGATATATATTTGTCCCAATTTGAAGAGCTTGAAAAAGAAGCAAGAAATTTGAATGTTCCAAAAGGGAATGAAAGTATCAAAAATTCATTTATTAGATCGTTAGAATCAGAGGCTGCTAGCTATGAGCATTTCAAGAAATATTTGATTACTGGAAATAGAACTGAAGATGAACTCTCGAATGCTAATTTATCACTTGCATATCAGTACGAAAAAATTTATGCAGATTTTCTGTTAAAGAATCATTAATCTGTATAGCGAGAAAATCGTTTGAAACAAAAATATATTCGCTCTATGTACCAATACTTGAGTTGTTTTGTTATGATAAAATATTTTAGAAATTTTGTTTCACATTTTTCTTATCTATTAATCCCAAAAGCAGTATTGCTTTTTTCTGGCATATTGATATTGGTTATAAATAATCCGGTCTACTCGATAGAGAATTTTGAGGTGTTACAAACAAATTCTATAATTGATCAAAGTGGCTTTGTTCATTTATTTGGGGAGATAAGAAATATTTCAAATGAATCGCAGTATGGTGTTACAGTTTATGCTAATTTTTATGACAAAAACGGACAAAACATTGGCAATGGAAGTGGAATAGCTCCAGTACGTTCGTTAAATGCCGGACAGGTTTCACCATTTGAAATAATGTTTCTGGATAAAGATAAATCCAGACAATTTTCTGATTATGCTCTAAATTTTACAAGTAAGATTGGAAATCAGAAGTCAGATAGTATGATCATAACATCTTCAAAATCCAGACCAGATATATTTGGATATTATTATGTTAGTGGAAGGATTTCAAATATGGGTAACGAAACTGCAACAAACGTTCTTGCAATTGCATCTTTTTTTGACGACAATGGTAAGATAATTGGTTTATCAAGCGCAATTGCTGAACCTAGCAATATGACTTCACAGTCTATCGCAAGTTTTACAATAGTTATGGATGATAAACTTCAATCTTCTAAAATTAAAAATTATGCTTTGACAATAGATTCAGACCAATATATATCAAATTGAATTGCAATTCAATTACTGCTGATCTTAAGAATGATGAGGTGCAAATTGATTTGGTAGGAAAAGTTTTGGTAGGAAAATATTCACGTTAATTGTAGTCATCGCAAGGATTCAGGTACGGAAACCTTTGAGGCTACAGAGTTATATTATGCCACTGTAGATTGTACCACTTATGGAAATATTTCATCCATCAATCTTCCTTGCCATGTTTCCATATTTGTTCATCGGAAGCTTTCCGGTATTTGGACTGATATTGGTCACAAAGTGGATAGTTAATGACGCGAAGAAACGTAGATTGGTTTAAAAATTTAGGAATTGAAACGAAATTCAATAGTACTTTAACCAATGAATAACATTAAAATCTCATTAAGTGAAGGCCTGAAAATATATAGCACATACTGCTATATCATATCCATACTATGAACTCATCTCAAAAAACGTGTGCCTTATGTGAGGATGCACTACCAACTGGAAGTGCAATAAATATCTGCGAAAATTGTTTAAAGAATGCAGATTGCTGCGTTGGCTTGGAAAAATTGAGAGATTAAATCTGATTTTTATTCTGCCATTTTTAAGGTATCACTTATCGTAATAATACCTGTAACCTCTCCTTTACGACTTACAAGTACACACTTTGCAAATCTTACTAAGGGAATTAGTGCTTTAGCAGGTGTCGCTATATCAACTATTGGTGGAGGAGGTTCCATTATCTGTAAAATCGGTACCTGATGGATATTTTTCCTATCATCGCTTTCAAGTACCTTTCTGGCAAGGATATCTTCACTTACGAGACCCACAATTTTAGATATGTCAAAAACCGGGATTTGACTAATTGAATTTTTAATCATCTTATCTATCGCAACTTCCAACTTTTCATCTTTCTGGACTGAAATCACTTCATGACTACATATGTCTCCAGCTTTCAATGAGGTTCTTCCTTCTTGAGTACTAAGTACTTCGAATATTTTTTTGGCAGTATCATAACTGGGCTTGCATCGTCCAGATTCAATTTGATTTATCATCGATGTGCTAATTCCAGATAGTGATGCCAATTCACGCTGAGTCAATCCGAGTTTTATCCTTCCCTGCTTAATGTAATCAATTCTAGGAAACATCTACTGTATTTTCTGAAATCGTATTTTTATAGTAATGCTATATGACGAAATGAATTCAAAAAATGGTCAAATTGATAGCCTTAACCTTATATTATATAGACTTAAAGATGTCATACTATTAGAAATGAGTCAAAACACCCACATGAAAAAGTGGGATTCTGTGAAGAGATATAAACTAACCAAGATATTAAATCAGCTATCAAACATTACCGGTCATGGCACCGAATTGGTTACAGTGTATATTCCTCCAAGAAGACCGGTTTTTGAAGTAATAGGCCAACTTAGAAACGAGTCTGGCACTGCATCTAATATTAAGTCTGATTTAACAAGGACTCATGTGCAGGATGCACTGAGTAAGACAGTAGAGCATCTTAAATTGTTCAAGGAAACGCCAGAAAATGGACTTGTAATTTTTTGTGGTGCAATTCCCAACAACAAGGGAATAGGAAATGAGAAGATAGAACTTTATTCAGTTCTACCGCCAAAACCAATTCAGATTAACCTATACAGATGTGATGATCATTTTTGGACAGATCACATCAAAGATATGCTCCGGGATGAGAAAGTGATAGGACTTCTCGCTATAGACAGCCAAGAGGCTGGATTAGGGATACTCACGGGAGATAGGTGGGAAGTGATAGATACATTGACCTCAGGAGTTGCCGGAAAGCATCGACAGGGAGGACAATCCGCAAGAAGATTTGAAAGACTCAGGGAAAATGAACTGAATGAGTATTTTCACAGAATTGCTGATCACGCACAAAAAATCTTTATCGATGAACACAAAATTAGCGGTTTAATTGTGGGCGGGCCTGGTCCAACAAAGGAGAACTTCTTGAAGGAGGAATATCTTGATTATAGACTGCAAAATAGCGTACTTGCGACAATTGATTGCTCATACTCAGGAAGCGAAGGAGTTAGGGAGATTTTGGAGAAGGTAAACGAACAAGGTATAATAACAGAATACCGATTGCTAGAGGAAAAGAAACTAGTCAAGAAATTTATGAGTCAAGTATATTCGGACGAAGGTTTAGCTATATACGGAATTAATGATGTTCTAAAAATGTTGAAAAGTGGAATTGTGGACACATTGATTATTACGGATGAAATATCATACATGCATTTGGAGATCAAATGCAATAAATGTGGAAACACTCAGGAAAATTTTGTTGAAAGGATTAATTTGATCAGTGTAAAGCAAGCGGAGGTTTCAAAACCATGCCCCAAATGCGGAAGTGAGGATAAGGAAATTATAGAAAAAGATATTGTCGATATTCTTGAGGAATTATCGGCTAATAGCGGTAGCAAGATGGAAGTAATATCATCAAAAACAGAAGAAGGCGCACAACTTGGGAGTCTAGGATATATTGGCGCCCTTCTACGTTTCAGACCCTCGCATTAACTTTTACTAGTATTTATTTCCTAATTTACATTAATAACCCCAAAATAGTATAATTAATGCGTGGAGAAAGCATTAAAAAGCGGGGAAAAAGGTAAGGGTTACTGATTTCGTTATATGAATCAATTAATAATCATTGACTGATGGGGGATATTGGCTCTTTACCTTCGGTGATGAACAAGAACAACCAAACCCCCACAGTTTGTGTTTGAAGGCAATAACTCGTAATATGTGTCAACTATAAATGACTTAAATCCACTAAATATGTGATTTCAATACCAATAAACCATCAGCCACAATAACCCTGATCGTTAAAACCAAAATTTCAAAAAAAAATAATCAATTTATTCTGATGTGCTCATATTGTTCGTTTAAAAACTAAATTTAATTCATGTTTATATCTAGGTTTTTAGAATAATTAATGTTACTTTTAAATTAATTACAATATATGCATTTAGTGAAGTAATTATTATATAGCTGCAGTCCGATTATTTTCAAGTGTCTAGAAAGGTAGATAAAAAAGCAGCTACCGTATCAGATTTGGATAGAAAATTATTAAAGATTTTACTATCGCCAAATGGTGATTTAAAATCCACCAAAGATTTATCAGCAAAATTAGGAATACCCATCACTACTGTTAGAAGAAGACGTAAGCGACTAGAAAGCAAATTCTTAAAGATACATTATGTATTGGATATAGAGAAATTTGGCTGGAAACGTGTTGACTTTTTTATTTCCGTAAGGGATGGAATGGTAAATGCTATTGCTAATAAAATGCTCGATTTTGATGAAGTGACATATATCGGTAAGAGCATAGGGGAACATACAATTGATCTGAGAGTAGAAACAATTCTTAAAGATAATGCGTCAATTCTCGACTTACTTGAAAAAATAAAGGCAATGGGTGGAGTTAAGGATGTTGTATGGAGTGAAATTGTTAGTGTTGTCGGTAGAAAAATATCAATTCCTAGTTCTATAATTGACAGAATTTGATATGGAAAAAAGACCCCCACAGTTTGTGTTTGAAGGCATTAAGTTGTAATATGTGTTAACACAATGACTTAAATCCACTAAATATGTGATTTCAATCCCAATAGACCGTCAGCCACAATAACCATGATCGTTTTCATATTCTGATGATTTGCACTCAACTAAACGACCTATACAAACTACAATGAGAATTTCAAACATAATATTTATATTTAGAATTGCAGATCCAAATAAAAAAGATACTAACTGGTGGGAGGAGTTAGATTTGATTGAATTAAGAAACAACCAAAGCGCCCACTAGTTAGTTGTCTAGGCTTACACGGGTATAACATATTAACATTTAGGATGATTAATTGATTACGCCCTGAGGCCTATTAGTTTACTTTAATGCCATTTACTGTCAGAGACGCTTTTATTTTTTGGGCAATCTTGTCAAGTTCTTCATCTGAAATGAGATTTCTTGAGGGCCACCTTCCATTTGGAGAATCGTCGTTGTACCTTGGTATTATATGAACATGTACATGCGGTACTATTTGATTTGCTGCCCTTCCGTTATTTTGTCCGATATTAAGACCCTTTGCGTCTAACGCCTTTACAATCCCCTTTGCCAGGAATGAAACAGTTGAGAACAGTTTTCCAAATTCTTGGTCACCCATTGTAAAAATATCCTCATGATGTTTCTTTGGAAGCAATAAAGTATGTCCGGTATTAATTGGATACTTGTCCATAAATGCAACAAAGAATGAATCTTCGTATACTTTGACAGCTTTTATTTCATCATTAATGATAGAACAGAATATACATTTAGTATTCGATTTCAATAAATAAAATCCATGTCAATTGCTGATTTATGTTTTTGTTATGTTCTTTGTCTACGTGACTTTTAAATAGGTCAAATTTTTTTCTAATTGTAGATGACTGAAACGATCGAAGTATACGAGTTTAATATGAAATTCACATTCACATGCCCAAAATGTGATTACAAAAATGAGGATATCTCTTCTGTAGATATCGCCAATGGGAATGCCGAGTGTGGAATGTGTGAAACACTATTTAAAATAGAGGGTATTGATAGCATTAAAATTTTTGCACTTTTAGATTAATTTCTTGTTTCAGATGATCCTAATCTTTAAACTGGGAGAAGACCGAAGACTACGGGCCTAATTCAAACATAAAGATAAGACCAGTAAACTTCAATACTGAACATAAGAACATGTTAAGTAACTTACATACAATAGTTTCAAAAGGCTATCTTGCTATTCCAAAAAAATATGATGAATTAATTATTAGTCTTTGAACCGCTTGGGCTCAAGAGCTACCCCTTGATAAAAAAGAAACCAGCTATGAAGACTTGATAGATGCTTTAAGGCTAAGTTTAAAGGGATATAATATTACGTGAAAATTCTTTTAAAGTTAATTTCTAGAAGACTGTTATCCAATTGTTATATTCCTTAATAGAAATCAAGAATCTATTGAGTAAAAAATCAGATAAATGCAGTATGTGTAATCATACAGGTGAATTACATGATTTTGATGAAGTTGGCACTTATTGTTTAATCTGTGAAAGGTATGAGTAGTCATTACCTCAACCTATGCACTCTATACAATGAATGAACTGAATATTAGAACAACAATATCATTATCAAAGCAAAATTACAAAAGACTTCAAAATTTAGGTAAGGTTCCAGAAAGTTTCAATGATGTAATTAGTAGACTGCTACACCAATCTGAAAAAGAAAGAAAAGAAGGAGTCAAAGAAACAATATGACTACTAATAATAATAATACCTTCATCAATATGACTACTAATAATAATAATACCTTCATCAAACCATGTAGTTTCTGCGGTCAAGCAATAGAGATGTCAGATAAAAATGGTAGATGGCAAGCATTCGAAGAATCAGGGGACTATCATAATTGTTTGAGAAATAGGAATAGGAGAAAATCAAATTAAAATGACAGGTTTTAGTTTTGGGCCTAAAATAGTAAATATACTATATTTGGAGGTTGCAGATAAAAAATAGTAAAACTCCATATGGCCGCTATTTCAATAGTGTATCAGAGGTCCTATTTTTGCTGAGGAGCTGGATCAACCCTTTTAATCTAAACACTAGATGGATTAGTTTAGGGGACGGATCATTCCCCTACCTATTTATTTAGTAAACTTGAATGTCTTTACGATCTGTTCAAATTCTGGTAAATATATTTCAAAGTCTTTTACATTAGCAAGGTATAATATTATATAAGGTTCCTTATCATGCATTATATAATATTCTACGAATTTAGTGCCACTCATGTCATTTACTCCATCAGCATAAATCTTTACTGCTGTTTCATTATCGATAGTTAGATTCTGTCTGGATGTAATTTGGTGTGGGATTTGACTTGTTATGTTTTTTACAAGCACCTCTAGCGGAGCGTTTTTTAATGGATAATCCGAATACTGCGCAAACACAGAGACTACGAGTCCCTGTTTCATTATTTCTGCTGATTTATTTTCTTCTGCTGATGTATTTAGGTTACTAATAGATACAACAACTTCCGTTGGAATTAAAAACACCGAAACTTTTGGCCCAAATCCAATTAATTCTGCCATAGAAGAACTTGAGCCCTCAACATACATCCAATTGTCTGGTACGTCTATTGAAAAATATGTATTGTTTACATTTGTTAAAGCGTATCTATTGAATGTTTGATTTTGTTCTAATGTTCCAGTCTGATTCTTAATTTTACCTATCTGTTCTAATGTTCCAGTCTGATTCTTAATTTTATCTATCTGTTCTACTGTTCCAGTCTGATTCTTAATTTTACCTATCAGACCTTCACAAATATTTGTTATCACATCTTCAGGGTTAAATCCCCCTTCCCATTCCCCCGAGTCATTAGTGAAATTAAACTGGTTATAACAATCTTCTCTAAATTTTTCTTCACCTAATTCAAGAAATCTTTCTTTTTCTCGTTGAACGAGATCTTTCAAGAATTCAGATTGACCGAAAGTTGGTTGGGAAATCAAGTTTCCAGTTATTAAAGAAGCAAATGAAACTATCAAAAAAACGTATAATTTTGGTTTCATTTATTATCAAAATGGTGTGAGAGGGATCTTATTATCCATTGCTAACTCTTTCTAACTAATTATAACGCCTGTAATTCAGGTAAAACTTGATCAATTAGTAAGGCTTCATGTGCTAAAGATTAAGCCTCACGCGACTGGTCGTCGCCGCCGATCAAGCTCGGCGTGCCGAAGATCTTCGATCTACTCAGCGATTCGAAGGAAGAGTATGCACGTTGACGCCGAACAATTGCGTTGTCGGACCGATAATGAAGATTGTGGCGGAGTTCGAACAGACCTTGAAGCACTACCCACTGATCGCACCCGGCACGCCGGATCCGTACCGCCCTCCAGTGACGGCCCGATAACCGGTAATTGTGGAGTACTACTTGGTTCAGAGGGATAACTTTCAACTTCTATTTTTGCAAAATCAAAATTGACTAGAGATATCTATGAAATACCATTCGAAATGCCTATTCCTCGCTATGATTCTTCTGCGAAATTCCATGACGAGATCGCCACGCTGAGTGAGGCAAGCACAAACAAAGTTAAAGATAGCCCTCGAAAACTCTAGCATTTTATCAATCCCTCATAAGAGCATAGATTCCCATACTTATCGTTCCCACACTTATCGCTATGATAGGAAACCACTGGGAGCGATACAAGTCTTTTAATAGACCCAGCATTTTATCTCCCGTACCTGCTATTTATTCAGGCAATAGAAAAGTTTTTCTCGGTAAATTAGAATTTTCTAAATTTATCTATACCGTACGCCAATATTACATCCTTATAACTTTTTTTGGCTATTATAATTTCAAGAGGAATACCAAAACTTCAAAATGATTATAATATTGGAGAAGGACAAGATAACAGAACATGAAATGCACAAGTTACTTAAAAAAGGATTAAGATTAATCGGAATGTCAGATAAAGAAATAATTTTTAACAAGTTGAAGCTTCGATTTCTTTGATATTTTTATTTCGTACGTGTTCAATTCAATTTCTTTTAATTGCCCATAATGTTCAAATATTATGGACATAAGTATCGGTTGTATTAAGACCGGTTTACAAGCCATAGATCCAACAACATTATAACTGAGACATTTAGAATATACCTATTAATACATCCATTTTAATGATATAATATGACATCGATAAAAAT
>DATCWH010000038.1:0-2430 GCA_036566445.1 Nitrososphaeraceae archaeon | reverse complement strand
CCAACATGGTTTGCCTGCTCTTCTAAAAACCCAGTGTCTGTAATCCCATTTATTAGATGGTTCTCCTCTTTGTTGGGACCTCGTGCGTCCTGCATCAAGATACCCGGCCTTCAACACCTCTCGAATTGACTTTAATAAGCTCTGTTGTTTAGATAGTGAAAGACTACTTACAGGGTTGAACGGCCAAAGCTTTTGTAAAAAAAGTATTTCTGATTTGTATTTATTACCAATGCCCGCAACAAAGGTCTGATCAAGCAAGAGATCTGCTAATTTCATATTTTCCCTTTCTATCAATCTGTCTTTTGCTTTTCTCATATCAAATCTAGATTTCAAAGCATCAGGACCGAGTCTTGTAATGGATTCGTGGCGCAATGGATTACCTTCTGTAAATTGAAGTATTGGACCATTATACTGAACAGCAACATGGGTATCTGTGACCAAAATAAGTCTGGTTCTAGAATCATCTTGAATACTTTCGATTGTTTTGCTTTTAACTAGGGTATTTTCAATGCTGCCTGAATTGCTTTTGCTTTTCCGTAATTTTCGTTTCCAAATGATACGTGGTGGAGGCTTTGCTTTTCTACTATCGT
This sequence comes from Nitrososphaeraceae archaeon, assembly GCA_036566445.1. Taxonomy (GTDB): domain Archaea; phylum Thermoproteota; class Nitrososphaeria; order Nitrososphaerales; family Nitrososphaeraceae; genus TA-21. The sequence goes on along the minus strand of DATCWH010000038.1, from coordinate 1,840 downwards.
ACTCGGTACGTTTGTAAATCCTCCATTTTCCCCACATCATCATATGATTGCGCAGAAATATGCCACCTGAGAAATGGATAATGATATTTTTGCCATAAGTATCCACGGATATAACTTTTGATCCTACTATTTTCTCTTTTAATCGATTTTCTATAGTTTTGCCCTGAAGATCTACAATAGATTTTCCTAAAATCGCTTCGGCTATCTTGTCTGCAGTACGTTTCACTTCTGGTCCTTCAGACATAGTTTATTTTATGAATGAGCATTCATAATCAATAGGAGCAAAATATTTATTTTTCGTTATTAACTCCAATGCTTTCAAAGCGCTTTTTTCTTTGTCTTTTATCTCGAGCATTATATCAAAATCTATATCTTGAGTCACTTTTAGAAATCTAACAAACGATTTAAGATCAATTGATTCAGTGTGTCTGCCCCTTCTACCTTTATTTTTTCCTCCATTTACTTTATTCTGACTACTATAATCAACAATTGGAAAACCATCATAACTCATTTTCCAAGTAGACATAGCCTTCTGGATGGCCATTCGCAAAGGCTCGTCATTATTCAATAGTTCATGGTGAAAGGCATCAAAAACGATTGGTATACCTGTCCATTGGTTAATACTAAGACAATCCTTCAGACTATAAAGACGATCGTCATTTTCTATAACTAGCCTTTTTTTAATCGAACTATCTACAAATTTGTTAATGTCAATAAATGTCCTGACGAATCTGTCAATTGCCTCTTGTTTATTTTTGTAAACCCCACCTACATGTATTTGTATTTTTGCTGTTTCATTAAGATACATCGCATCTAGAATACTGCAATGATATTTCAGTTCATTAATACTATTTTTAACAGTCTTAGTATTTGGGGAATTTAGGATAACAAACTGGTCAGGATGCATGGAGACACGGATATTGTGCGATTTAATGAAATCGCCGATTTCCTCAAATTCTGACCGAAAAACCCTACGCCAGTTTAATTTACAGATCGGGTGAGATGCAAAAGGAATAAGGTCTGAGCTAATTCTAAAAAATAATAAGTTGTTTTTAACATTATATTTTAAGATTCGATTTAGGTGTATCAAATTATTCGTAATGGTTTGAACTAATCTATTTTCAGAGTATGATACTAGTCTGAATGTGGAAGGAGCATTACGGGGAATACTATTGTTAATACAAGGGTATCCTATTTTCATGATAACATTTATTCCTGAAGAGAGAGTTACCTGATATAATCATCATTATGCTAGCGCCTACCACATGTCATACCTTAGAATTATAGAGGTTTTCTTTGGGGGCGAAATTATGTATTCATTAAGAAAAAGAAAAAAGGAAGTATCTTGCTACTTTTCTTGCCAAATCCCTATCGAGTTTTTTTGTGGATCTTCTAATACAGCGTAATATCCTTCAGATATCTCTTGTTTATCTTTTACAACTCTGGCACCTAACTGTATTGCTTTGCTTTTATAATCCTCTATGGACTCTACTCTTACAAATTGTGTTGACAACTGCTGAGGATTTTCTTTCTGTGTCAACGCTCCACTAATTCCAGCATTTTTTATCATATAGTATCCCTGTGTTTCTCCTCTCTCAAATTGCCAACCAAACAGTGAACCATAGAAGTTCTTTAAATTCTCCACATCGTCTGCTGGAATTTCAAAGTGACCTACTTGGTGATTATTTGATGACGACATTATTCTAAATCACTCGTTCCCATTAGACTTGACCAGACTCTAACTTTTGTTTTACAGTCTGAGCAGCCTGTTCTAGTCCTTGTTTAATCTTATTATCTGCTTGATTCCCTGAAAGTGTATTAGCGATCTTTCCACTGGTTG
>DATCWH010000044.1:0-5154 GCA_036566445.1 Nitrososphaeraceae archaeon | reverse complement strand
TCTTACTAGAGTATTCATTCCATCTATATTAGACATGCCTGTCTGGATAAATTCAGACGGTTCTTCTCTAGAATAAGGATTAATTCCAGCACCTACTAAATCGTACTTTTCTTTTGAAATAATTTTTGGTCCGGTATCTCTAGGCTTTCCTAATCCATCAAAAGTCCTTCCAAGCATCTCATCAGATACAGAAAGCATGGCAGTTTCACCAGAAAATTTTGTTGAAGTTCCTGATGTGCCTAGACCATATGTAGGACCAAAGACTTGAATAATGGCTAAGCCCTTTCGAGTATCTAGTACTTGACCTTGACGACGGTCTCCATTAGCCAGCTTGATCTCAACAATTTCCCCATATGCGGCATCATTAACTCCTTCTACAAATATCAGGGGGCCAGCTATTTTTGATAATGTTTTAAATGCAACATTCGACATTTTAAATCGCTATCTCCATTAGCAATTTCTCAAATTGTTGTTTCATATTTATCTTGATCTGATTGATCAATTCGTCTATCTCTCCTTCTTTAGTCCACTTTATCATAGAAATCTGTTTTCTTACTTCCAATGATCCCACTTTTGAAGATAAAATGCCTTTTTTTATTGCTTCAGCTTCAAGTTTTCCAAACTCTAAGATAATTGAAAGCATCATATACTGTTTTTTAATAGAAGAGTAGGTATCCACCTCATCATAAGCACTTTGTTGCAAAAAGTCCTCTCGAATCGAACGAGCGGTATCTAAAATCCCCTTTTCTGGTTCTGGTAATGCATCATAACCTATTAATTGAACAATCTCTTGCAATTCTGACTCTCGTTGTAAGATTTCTAATGCTTCTTGCCTTCTTTTAATCCAATCAGAAGATATATTATTCTTGTACCAATCATTCATATCATCTGCATAGAGTGAATAACTCGTTAACCAATTAATAGATGGAAAATGTCTTCGTGATGCCAAATTTGCGTCAAGAGCCCAGAAGACCCGTGTTACCCTAAGGGTATTTTGCGAAACCGGTTCAGAAAAATCCCCTCCTGGAGGAGATACAGCGCCAACTAAAGTTAAGGAACCAACTCTTTCTTCAGGAGAAATTACAACTGCTTTCCCCCCTCTTTCATAAAATTCGGCCAACCTGCTGCCGAGATAAGCTGGATATCCTTCTTCTCCTGGCATTTCTTCTAATCTCCCCGAGATTTCTCTTAATGCTTCTGCCCATCTAGATGTACTATCTGCCATTAATGCTACATCATATCCCATATCTCGATAATATTCACCCATAGTAATACCGGTATAGATACTTGCTTCACGTGCTGCTACTGGCATATTCGAAGTATTGGCAACAAGTATTGTTCGTTCCATAAGTGGGCGTTTCGATTTGGGATCTTCTAATTCAGGAAAAGTAGTAAGAATTTCGGTCATTTCATTTCCTCTTTCTCCACATCCAACGTATACGATTATGTTACTATCTGCCCACTTTGCTAGCTGTTGTTGTGTTACTGTCTTACCACTTCCAAATGGGCCGGGAATAGCTGCAGTACCACCTTTTGCAATAGGAAAAAAAGTATCAAGAACACGTTGCCCTGTTAGCAACGGAGATTCAGGTGGAAGTTTACTCAGTACGGGGCGAGGTTTTCTTACCATCCACCAGTTTGATAACCCAACATCAACAATAGCACTATTTGTTTTTATTTGTGCAACATTTTCACTTACTGTAAAATTTCCTTCTGTGATTTCAGACAATTGACCATGAATACCATATGGAGTCACTATTTTGTGTCTAATCAAAGGAGTTTCTTGTACTTCGCCTATTATTTCACCTTGTGAAACATCTTCCCCCTTTTTCTTAATGGGAACAAATTCCCATTTCTTGTGCTGATCTAATGCAGGGATAATTTTTCCTCTACTAATAAAGTCACCACTCTCTTGTCTTAAGATATCTAATGGACGCTGTATACCATCATAAATGGATTTCAGTAATCCAGGACCCAGTTGTATTGAAAGTGGCCTTCTGGTATTAACTATCTTCTCCCCAGGTCTAAGCCCTGTGGTGTCCTCATAAACCTGGATAGTAGCTTTGTTACCCTCCAGACGAATAATTTCTCCTAGCAAACCTAATTCTCCGATACGTACCACATCATACATTTGAGCTTGTTCAATATCAGTTGCTACAACAACTGGACCAGATATACGAGAAACAATGGCTGTTGACATATTCTATCTTACTCCTCAACCATCCTTTTTTAATATTTAATATTTATTCCCAGTACACGTCTAGCTAAGGAGGATATCGATTCTTCCTGAATATCTCCCTTCAATAAAGGCATAAACAAAACTAGTGGTTCTATTGATGCTTCAACTTTTTTCCTAAATATTGATGGGAGATAATCCCGAATGAATTGGCTTGCAATAATCATCGAATATTTATGTGAAAAGAAAAGATTTTCCATTGTTTTAAAGGATTCATCTCCTCCATTAACTATGAACGTATCATCTACTCCTAAAAGTCGATAACCAATTACAAGTTCACGCTCTCCTATAACAGCTATTCTACCTTTTGATTCTGTATGTTGTTCTTTAGAGGACATTCTAATCTGTCTCCAAAACCAACATCGACATTATACGCTCTAATGAAAAATCATAACGCTTTCCATAAGCAATTCTCTTTATGTTATCCCATTCATATTCTGCAGTAATAATGAAATGAAAGATGGATCCTAGAGAAAGTGAAATATTTTTTAATCTTTTTAAATATGATTTACTTATGAATTTATCAAAAGCTACTTCAAAATCAATCAGACTATGGGTTTTAAGATAAGTTTCTTTAAGGAGGTCAGCTAAATTGTAATGTTTTTGTACTTTTCCAATAAACTCTTCAATACTCTTTGATCCCAATATATCAAATAACTCGTCTCTAGAAATATTTCCTCCTTTTATAAGGTGTTTATTAATTAATTCCCGATCTAAATCAGAATCTTTTCCCTTTAAGAGATTTAAAATATTCCTTTTGTCTATCTGAACTCTGAATAAATCCCTAATGACTCCTTCATCACCCTGAAAAAACCTTAATGACTCAATTAGTGTAGTGTAATAATATGCTATAAGATCGGCCATCATAGGTCCAAGATCGCCTGTTTTTTGATAAGTATCAAGATGTTGCATCAATATGGGTCCATATCGATACTTTACTAGATGATTTACCACACCGTCTACTCCAGCCTGTGATAAAATAATTTTCATTTCATCATGCGATATGTTTCCTGCGGAAATTCCAGCAGGAAAATTTCGGCTTGAAACGAGGAAAGGTTCCGTTTCAGTGATAGCACGACCTATTATCTTTGATGATAGAATTAATTCAATATTATGAATATCCCATTTTAATAAATAAGCTCTGATTGCCTCTCTACCGCTAAAGGGAGTAGATTCAAGAGCAATTTTGTTGATTTCAACAATATGTCTGTTGAGAGCAACTTCCAAAAGCTCAGGAGGTGAATAAAGAGATGCAGCTCTTTCGATTTCTGGACCATACCACGTAGGCTCAAGGATACGTGTCATTTCTGCAACATCTTTAGCATGCACTAAATTTTGAAGAAGAGTTGGAGAAATAAAATTTATGGAAAGGGATTTTAATCGGCCAAAGGAAGATGAATAGGATGAAGTAGCCATCTTACTTCATCAATTTCTCTAGGAGAAAATTCTGAATTTTATCTTCATGGGTTCTTAACAACTCTTCAAAAGTCAAATCAAGTTCCATTGTCCCCGTCTTGTTTTCGGCTAAAATTCCTCCAATAGTTTGAATTGATGAACCGGTTGTGATGTTCATTTCCTTTAAAATCATAGTATCATCATTACGACAGTGTATTACGATATCCTGACTACCTAATTTCATCTTAGCATATTTAATCATTTTTTCTATGGTCATTTTATAATCTGGTTTTCTACTATAGGTTTTTAATTCCTCTCTTATTGTATTAATTGTAGAATCCATATTTGCATTAATTGCGTCAAAGAGGATTTTTTTTGCCTTTAATCTCGCTGCCTCAACTATTCTAGCAGCTTCCTTTTGTGATTTTGCTTTAGCCTCGTCTGAATAATGTTGTTGCATTTCTTTGAGCGTACTTTCCTTTTTATGTTGGATCCGTGCTATTTTTTCGGCTAATGTAATATCAAGCAGATTAATTTTCTTTGTTTTTCTTTCCTCAATCTCTTGGATGAATGTATCCAAGTTCATAATTAATTCATACTCCTACTACACTATAATATACCAAGTAATAGGATAATGCCTAGTACAAAACCGATGATCCAAAGAGTTTCCGGTATGACAAAGAAGAAAAGTACCTGTCCAAATTTTTCAGGTTTCTCTGCTATTATTCCCATTCCTGCAGCACCGATACCTTGCTGTGCATTGCCAGTACCTATTAGACCTCCTGCTATTGCGATTGCTGCAGCTATTGCCAACAATGGCTTTGTTAGTCCCTCATTTGCAGAGGTTGAGGGTTCAGCAGCAAATGCTTGAGTAGAGGATAATGTAAATCCAGCAAGGACTAATCCTGCAATTATTGCAATAAGAGACAATTTTGAACCATTATATCGTATCATTATTAGCTAAGGTTTATTATAAATAGACATTTATAAGAGTTTTCTTGATAGTCAAACCCTTTTAATTTTTAATGAGACGCTAAAGCGAGTGAGATCTTTTAAATAATTTAAATGTATTTGGCGTCTAAGGTGTTGGTCTGTAAAATCTAATTAAGAAATAACTTTGAAGGTTTAAAAAATAATGAATGATTATAGTATGTATCTATAAAGTAGTTACATGAAAATTTTTAATAGATACACGTTGCTTCAAAAAGATTGTATTATCGATAATTCAAATCTAAGATTGCTAGTAAATTTTACTAAATTATAATTTGTTCCTCTCGGATATTTATTTCTCATCAATTTAAAGATCTTTGATATTATTTTTATTTTTGAAAATTTAAAAAATTTTTTTTATTATTGTGGATTGTATATAGTTTTTATAAGAAGAATAATAGTCTACCAATACCAATTTACAATTTAATGTTCTTTTTTCATACAGTAAAAATTCTTGATAGATAATGGTATTGAGGAGACGAGCTGAAAAAAATTAAAATTTTCTTTATGATAATACAATGAAGACTAATCAA
>DATCWH010000064.1:0-2824 GCA_036566445.1 Nitrososphaeraceae archaeon | reverse complement strand
AGTATATGCTATTAACGCTCGCTCTGGAGCTCAGCTTAATCCGGCTGTTACAATAGCATTTCTAGTATCAAGAAAAATGCGTGGAAAAGTAGCGGCACTGACTATTGCGTGCCAAGTATTGGGGGCTGTTATCGGTGCCGCTGTAGTATATTCAATGTTTGGAAGCGATATGTCTGCTAGTGTTGTACTTCCTAAAGATGGAAATGCTATCAGAGCATTAATTTTGGAAACTGTCATGGCATTTACTCTTGTATATGTTGTATTAGCAACAACTAGATCTAAAGATTTTAAGATAGCACCTTTAGCTGGAGTGGCAATAGGGTTTACTCTTGGATTTAGTTTCTTGTTGGCAGGGCCTATAAGTGGCGGAGCTATGAATCCAGCACGTGCATTTGCCCCTGCGCTAATTGTTTGGAACTTTGACTATCAATGGATTTACTGGGTAGCTCCCATTCTTGGAGGAATAATAGCAGCCGGCTTGTATAAGGGATTGCATAGCGACTCAGACATACCATCGCCTAAAGTGCAGCAGATGAAATAAGGTTATAGTGTGTGTATTATGTTTTAGGTCCATAGTATAACTACTACCGCTACCGCTACCCCGCAAAGACCTCGACAGTAAGGCCATGATTCATAGTAAACAAAGCAAAGCAAAGAACATACAAAATCAGTATGAATGAGTATTAATTACATCAGTTTTATGCAGTTTGTGTGATTTAGGTAACTATTGTGAATAGTTTGTTGGAGGCTAAACCCTTCTTGACCTCCATTGCAACTCTCCGCCCAATTCCAAATGTTTGACCGTAAGAATATTTTGTGTATGGAGAGGTTGTTGCCATTATTGGATTTCCAGGAACCCTCAGAGAGACGTCGTATACAACTATGTCTAATTCAGGTCTAACAATACCCTGTAGGGAAAATGGTCCGATTATTCCAGGGGGATATTCATTCCTAACAGCGTCTGCAAATTTATCACCCAATTCAAATACTTTTTCTAACATAGACTCCCTGATGCTTGCAGGGGTATGGCCTATTTCTATATGTTTTACTTCTGTATCAAATTCTAGCTGTTGCTTAGCAGGTAACGAGTTTAGATCATTTAGATTAGTTTGAAGTCTTCGTTCAATACCTAAAAATTCGGTTTCGGGAGTCAAAGGCGAGGAGAAAAAATTAAAATTAAAATAGGTTCCTACGACAAATTCTTCGATTACAGATGATTTCAGATCCTCATTAGTGATAACTTTCTTTCTTACCTTATCTTTAGACTTTTCCAGATAATCTTTGGCTGAGCTAACCACAAAAAATGCTCTTTCTAGCTTTCGTGTAGATTCTTGAATTTTCACAATTGCCAGTCCATTAATTTCGGAGTAATCTTTGTAAATCTTTGGATGGGCTATTTGTGCCCGTTCTAATAGATAGTACTGATTTTTTTGATAGTTCCTTTCTTCTGCACGAAATAACTTCCTATTGCCAAGTATTGGTAACATTAATTCGTTTTCAATGGAATCGTACCCAACATATGCAGTGAATGCCCGATGAGGTACTAATATGCTATTAATCTCCCTGAGTTTGTTTTGATTGGCTCTGAAAACTAAATCTGAAAATTTATCTACCAAGATTATCTCATCTGCCAATCTTTTGAATCTCAAGTATGGTAATTCTCTTCCTTTTTGACAAATGCAAACTGTTCTCAACCCTTCGTCCTTTGCACCGTCCATTATTTCCAATGCGGAATGACTCCCTATTACTGCCAAATGTATATTTTTTGCATCATACTTATTTACAATCCTAGATATCGTATCAGTATCGATCATGTTTATGCATGCAGAAGTTTCCTGTTATAAATAAAATTTTCCAAAAAATAATCTGAAATTTACAATTAATGGTTATTGAATATTCCTTTTTTTAGATTAATTACTTTTTTCTTTATTAATAGCACCTTCAATGGCTTTCCTTAGTTCATCATCATTTTTATTTGTGTAGTCTATTCCTAAAGATTCTGCTAATTCTTCAAGTTTTTCACGTCCAATCTTATCATTACTCCTAATTTGCTCCAGTTCCTTTTTAGCTTCAATTCTTGCCTTTTCGTATTCTGCTGTTGCTTTTCCAAAGGATCTGGCTAATTCAGGAATTTTCTTGACTCCAAAAAATATGACTACAATAATAACTATGATGAAAATCCATTCATATCCACCTGGCAACTGCAATATGCCATTATGGATACCAATCATAATTACAAGATAGATATGGTTCAGATTTAAATGTTAATGGTATTTTTGTATTTCTTAGTGTATTATGACACTCATTTCTTTTCTTCTTATTGCCATTATGCCAAGAGCGTAGAGGGCAATCATAGGTAGTGCAATAAACCACATTGTGATCCCACTTCCATCTGGCGTTATTATTGCACCAAAAATTATTATGATTATGATTGCATATCTAAAGTTTTTTTGCCAGAATTTTGAATCAGTCAAACCACTTAGAGATAATACATACATTAAGACTGGGAGCTGAAAGGCAATACCAAAACCCAATATGAACTGAAGTACAAATGTTAAGAAACCATCGACTGTTAGAAATGTTTCTGCACCTATTGATTCACCATATGTGTATAGAAAATTAAGGGTAAGTGGGATTACAAGCAGATATGAGAATACTACACCAAATATAAACAAAAGAGACATTGGCAAAATTACTTTGAAAATCTTAATTTTTGATAATGAGGAGGAGGAGGAGGTCCTATTTTTTCTGTCATGTTCCTTTTTTGTTTGCTGTAAATTATTGTTGATATTACTTTGCGCAGCGTCATCGTCATCATTGTCAT
>DATCWH010000027.1:0-6110 GCA_036566445.1 Nitrososphaeraceae archaeon | reverse complement strand
CCAGCGCAGTATTATATCTGAGGAACAAAGTACACACCATCAACTGATGGGTAGCAGTTGATTGGTTGAATGATGAACAAGAAACAATCAACGCCCATCAGTCTATTAATATATACTTGAAGTATCATAAAAAATATACTATAGAGGTAAAAAACAATCTAGATTTTTATTCTACATTGTAAGTCTTGCCAACAATTGGTCGAAGGAAACGAATGGGTAGACCAACAGAATAAGAAAAAATCCGGCCAGTTGTAAAATAACCTAATCAAAAGTACCATTTTAATTCAATGATAAAGGCAAAAAAACTCCTGTTTTAATTTGATCATGCCTGTCTAGACTTGAGTTTAATCCAGACGTCCGGAAGGTCTATCAAGTTTAATATCGGAAAAAACTATTTATCATAGGAAACATACAGAGACGTTATAACAAAATAACAATGCAAAAAAGTCGTCCTGAAGCTGTTACGATCGCATTTCTACTGGCGATAATTAATGGAATTATTCTTCTAGTTGTAGGCCTCATTGCTATATATTCCGTTCCATCAACTATAACTTCTGAATTTGACACAATTTCCAATCTAACTGATACAAATGAGCTTAACCAAGAGACCAGATCCATGCTAATGAGTACAATAATAAATGTGGTGTATGCAGTTGCATTCGTATCAGTCACATTAGGCCTTGCATGGTTTGGATTGGCGTGGGGTTTGTTTACTAGTAAAATCTGGGCTTGGCTGATCACTGTGATACTTGCTATAATAACGTTACTATTCAGTATTTTGTCAATAGGAAGCATTGTAAATATTACGACTTTAATTATTAGTGGAGTTCTACTTTACTACATGTACAGACCACAGGTTAAGTCGTATTTTGGTAGAGTATCTATACCCAAATAAGCTTAGTTTAATACAGCTATTTATCATCGTCTGCATAAAATCTATCGTCTCCATACTTAAGTGGCTTAAGCTTAATATGGCCACCATTTACAAACAACAAATTTATTCCAATCATGCTTACAATCAGCCGAGAGACCAAAAAGAATTGGATGCTGTGGTCTAAAAATGATTGATTTAAATTCAAATATAAATACTTAAATCATGTTTTACAACACCCTTTTATGGTAACTATTAAAGATGATTGAGGACCTTATTTTCAGATCACATGATTTTACTTTCCATAAGAAAAAAATTGATATTGACAGAGATCCTTTTGAAATTTTTAAGCAAATTTATACGAATTATGAAAATGTATTCATTTTAGAATCTTTAACCGGACCAAAGGAACTTTCAGAATTTTCAGTAATAGGATTTGATCCAGAATTTACAATAAAGTGCGATAGAGGAAAATTTCAAATTTATAGAAACAAAAAAATCGTATACAAAAAACAAGTAGACGATCCTCTTTTGGAATTAAGACGAATCCTCCCAATCATTGAGGAAAGAAAACTCCGATACATAGGAGGAGCAGTGGGATATGTGAGCTATGAGGCAATTAAATTCTGGGAAAAGTTACCACCAAAAAGATCTAACAATATGTTTCCATTGATGGAATTTGGGATCTATACTGATGGTTTGATTCATGACAAAAAGGATAATGCAACTCACTATTTTCAGATTGGTAAAAAATCAAGGCTTGATGAATTAGAAAAAATCATAAATTCCAAAAAGCAGAATTTGGTAAAAGATATCTCCTATTCAAAACCGGTTTCAGAAATAACTAAAAGTAAATTTATTTCCAACGTGAAGAAAGCAAAAGAATATGTGTACGAAGGTGAGGTCTTTCAGGTAGTAATATCTAGAAAATTCAAATTTCGACTGAATGGTGATCCTATGACTCTTTATCAGAACCTAAGGAAACTGAATCCATCACCCTACATGTATTTCTTTAAACGCAATAAGAGATTTATTATTGGATCAAGTCCTGAAATGCTTCTTCGTGTAATTAATAACAAGATTGAGACATTTCCTATAGCAGGAACAAGACCGGTTTCCAATAAAGAGAGTGTAAATAGAAAGTTAAAAAATGAGCTTCTAAGAGATAAAAAAGAGCTGGCTGAGCACACTATGCTTGTGGACTTGGCAAGAAATGACCTGGGTAGAGTATGCAAATTTGGGTCGGTGCAACCAAAAGAATTCATGATAGTAAAGAAATTCAGTCATGTTCAACATTTGGTTTCACATATAACGGGCGTTCTTTACAATAAATACGACTGTTTTGACGCTTTCAGATCTTTATTTCCGGCAGGTACGGTTTCTGGAGCACCCAAAGTGCGAGCAATGGAAGTAATATCAGAGCTGGAAAAATCTGCTCGGGGGCCGTATGCAGGTGCTCTGGGCTACTTTTCTTTCAATAGATGTTGCGATTTTGCCATAATAATAAGATCCCTTTTCATAAATGGGAATAATGCCTATATCCAATCGGGCGCAGGGATAGTAATGGACTCGATTCCTACAAATGAATATCTGGAAACAGAGCATAAGGCTGGAGCATTATTTTCTGCAATGCAAGCAGCAAAAAACGGCCCAAAATAATAAAAATCGTAGAGATCGGATCGAAATAAGTTCTTAATACAGTTACCACTTAGATACACTCATGTCATACTTCTCTAAGTTTACTAATATCAAAGGGTTTTGAATCTAACCAGGAATACCTGAAATAATCTAAGCACCACTCATGAAATAGTTTATTGTTCTCTTTGTCAATGCCATTAGAAAACGCTCCATTCATGTCAGTTTCACCCTTAATCGATGGAAACATAACTATTGCTTTTTTTTCATTCAAAACTACTGAAACCTTAACTTCGTCTACCATTTTTCTCTCAATTAATCCATTTTTCAACAGTTCTTGGTAATTAATCTCATTTAGAAAATCTTTACCTTTTTTTGGTACTACGGCATTTTTTGGTAAAACATAATTAAACTTGATTTTGCGATCCGTTACTGTCTTAACCGCTACCTCCATTAGATCTAAAGGCACTTGTGGAATCATGCCATAAATGTACTCTTCAGAATGTCTGTACAGTTCCTTGATTTCTTCAATTACTGCGACTAATCCTGGAATAAACTTGCTATTGTCCAGTGAGCCAATCCTTTGAATAAACTTCATTGGAAGATCCGCAAAATAATGATCTGAGAAATAATTCTTATTTTTTGAAAGAAAATTAATAGATGGGATTTGAGTCATAATAGTATTTCCAAAGGTTGTTAAAGAGTAGGACCCATTGGAATCTCTAGTTACTATCCCTGCATCCATAAGTCTATTAAAATTTCTGTGAGCCTCTTGCATAGTTATCGCAAGGTGTTTTGCTATTGAAGTCAAATTCATACTAGATTTTTTTAACGCATTAATTATTTGGAGCCTTTGGGAGTTAGATAACTCTATGAACGTCCTTTCAGATTCTTCAAAAATAGACCCAGTATTTTCCATACCTAATACAATTGTATTCATGTTTATAAGTTAATTTTCAATTTGGCGATTGGTACGAAAATAGTCAATGATGCTTTTATTTATAATACACATTGTAGCATTTAAGATATCTGCATGTGGAATTATTCTAAAGCTGGTGTTGACATAAAGAAAATTCGTAAAATACAGAGTAAAATTGGTAAACTTGTATCAAAGACTCATTTTGGTTTTGAAAATAAGAATTGGAAGGTTTTGTCTGGATTTGGACATTACGCAGGATTGATTGAAATTGAATCCAAAGTTATTGCTTTACACACCGACGGAATTGGAACCAAAATAATTGTTGCACAATTGATGAATAAATTTGATACTTTGGGTATAGATTGTGTTGCCATGAATGTAAATGATATTATATGCATTGGTGCTATTCCAGTCGGTTTCTTGGACTATATTGCAATGAAAAAACCTGATCATTACCTTGTAACAGAACTATTAAAAGGATTAACAATAGGGGCGAAGGAATCCAATGTAGCAATAGTTGGAGGGGAGACTGCAATACTTCCAGATCTCCTTAATCAAACAGAAGAATATTCATTTGATCTTGTTGGAACTGTTTTCGGAGTAACCGATAAAAAGACATTAGTTATGGGCGATAAAATAACTGAAGGCGACATAATAATAGGATTGGAAAGTACTGGATTGCATTCCAATGGGTATTCACTTGCACGCAAGGTCTTACTCCCAAAGTACAAATTAAAAAATTCTCACTCATTTCTTGAATGCTCTATAGGTGAAGAGCTATTAAAGCCCACACGGATATACGTAAAGCCAATACTCGATATACTCAAATCAGAACGAGTTTCGATTCATGGATTAGCACATATTACAGGAGGTTCATTCAGCAAACTATCAAGACTAAATAACACAGTCAATTTTAACCTGGATGATCCCCCTCAACAAGGCGGTATTTTTAAACTCATTCAGCGGGTGGGTAAAATATCGCATAGAGAAATGTATTCTACATTTAACATGGGTATTGGATTTTGTATTGTTGTTTCAAAGTCAAAAGTGGATAATCTAATACAAGTATTAGATAAACACAAACTAAAATGTCATGAAATAGGGTATGTCACTAAAGGAACAGGTACTGTATCCATAACAATAATGGGAAGAAAACACATACTCACTGATTGATCAAGTACAAAAAACTATTCACAATTTGATATTTTATTTAGACTTCTATTTTCATCAATATTTCTATGATGTAACTCCTGAACCGATCAGGCGCCATCGGTCAGCAATTCTTCTACTTATTGCAACTCTGTTCTGACTAACCATACAAACTGGTTTCTTTAATTTAATTTCTACAATATGATCCTTTATGTGAGTAACGGTACCAAGCGTTGCAGCAGTTCCAATATTCAATCTCAAGGACTCTTTTATTTTAATTGGATCAACTTTTACCAGTTCTTGTGTTCCAACTGCTGTTTCAAATAGATTAAGCTCTATTGTAACATCATAAATGTCTGCAGGAAGTGAGCTTGGGAGGCCTACTAATGAGCCTATTAATGAATCGCTCTTTACTAAATATGGATCTAAAGTTGTTCCTAGTGCAACCAAGCCACCAGGTTTTACAACTTCGACAATTCCTGCACCAGTACCTAATGAAGAGATCTTTGACATTATAGGTTGGTATTTTTCCTTCTTCTCATCATAGAGTCCCGGTCGTATTTCAATTTCATCGCCAGTCTTAAAGTCCCCCTGGATTAATGAACCTCCCATTACTCCACCTTTTACTTCACTTATGGGAAGCCCTGGCTTGTTAATATCAAATGATCTTAGCACGTGCATTAAAGGTTCTGAATTTTTAGATCTTTCAGGTGTTTTGATATTAGATTCGATTGCTTCTATTAACGCATCATTATTCAGTTTGTGTTGAGCAGAAACTGGAATAATTGGAGCATTGTCTGCTATGCTTCCTTTGACAAATTTTTTTATTTGTTTATAATTTTCTATTGTTTCTTCATATGATACCAAATCAACTTTATTTTGAACCAAGACAATTTGCTTTATCCCAAGTGTTTGTAAAGCCAGTAAATGCTCTCTAGTTTGTGGCTGGGGCACTTTTTCATTTGCTGCTGTCACTAATATTGCTCCATCCATCAAAGCAGCTCCTGAGAGCATATTTGCCATCAGACTTTCATGACCTGGGGAATCTACAAAGCTAACTACTCGTTGGAATTCAGATTCTTGTCCACAGTTCTTGCACTCTGGCTGAGTCGAATAGCATGTTGGTGAAGCACAGTTCTTACACTTGTAAAAAGCGGCATCAGCGTACCCAACCTTTATGGTAATACCTCTTCTTAATTCCTCACTATGACCGCTAGTCCAGACCCCAGTTATAGATTCTACTAGTGTAGTTTTTCCGTGGTCGACATGACCAGATGTTCCTATATTAACACAAGGTTGATAACCATATTGATTTACGTACCAGTCAGGTAGAGTGTCCTTCCAATGCAATAAGTATAGTGAAATTTGACAGAGATATTAATTTAATTATAATTGTATTTGTAAAAAAAAACACTAGTTTCGAGGAAATAAAAGATATATTATTCTTTAGCTTTTTTGGAGTCCGACATCTCAGCTTTTTTGGAGTCCGACATCTCAGCTTTTTTGGAGTCCGACATCTCAGCTTTTTTGGAGTCC
>DATCWH010000002.1:0-8610 GCA_036566445.1 Nitrososphaeraceae archaeon | reverse complement strand
GCCATTAGTGAAAAAGAATTGGATGATTTAATTTTTGAAGTCTCCGTGTTATCCAAACCTGCTTTAATTCAAGTAGAAAATACAGAGTCATCTCTAAGCAACATAGTTATTGGAAGGGACGGCATTATACTAGAAAGCAGGTACGGTTCTGGATTGTTTCTTCCTCAAGTTCCAGTTGAACAGAAATGGAATATTAGAGAGTATATTACAAATTTATGCCATAAGGCAGGTGCGCCCTCTGATGCTTGGTTACTACCTGATTCAAAACTATACACATTTTCTTCATTAATATTTAGGGAAAAATTACCAAATAGAGAAATCTATCCTGAAAGTACCTAATGTAACTTTACAAATATTTATATTGTCTTCCTAAAATTTACTTTCATTTCTAATACCCATTTATAATCTAAATCAAATTTTTATCAATTTAACTCAAGCATGAATCTATTCAATATATAATAAAGTGCAAACATTGAAAATTATGGCCAGGGCATATTTAGCTCCATATGGTGTTGGACTAGGTCATGCCAGTAGACTACTCTCTATTTCTGAGCATCTTAAGGAAGATAACATTACGATAAAATTTTCGACATATGGTGAGGCAGTATCTTATATTAAGAATCATGGATATGAGTGTATCAAGGTACCGCCTATAGAATTTGCATGGAATAATGGTGGATTTTCAATAAAAAATAGTATTTCAAATATACCGCTATGGTTTACAAATTTTGCAAGGCAACTTGTTCAAGAAACAAAAAACATTTCATCATTCAATCCTAATATTGTTATTTCAGATTCAAGGCTATCTCCATTAATATCATCAAAAATTTTGGATGTACCTTCAATAGTTATCCTTAATCAGATAAAGCTTTTACTATCACCTAGAATCAGAAAATTCAAGGTTGCAAGAATTTTCGAAAAATTAAATGGTGAATTTTTTGGAAATGTGTGGAGTATGGCAGAAAAGTTGCTAATCCCAGATCTTCCGCCTCCTTACACAATAGCAGAACATAATATTTGGAATTTGGAATCTGTAAAAAAGAAAATGCGCTACATTGGCTTTACGACACCAAAGTGGCATGGGGATGACCAGGCGATAAATAATGTCATTCACTCTCTAAATCTAGACAAGAAGAGACCAATAGTATTTATGCATATCAGCGGTCCCTACGGAACCCGTCTCAATTTGATTTCAACAATCATAGATGCAACAAGGTACTTTAGAAAAGACATACAATACATCATCTCTGAAGGTAAACCACATGGAAATACGATACCACGAAGAATTTCGTCTGCAGGTTGGTATTATGAATGGTGTCCGGTACGGGATGAAATCTTTGCCCTGAGTGATCTAATTGTGATTAGGGCAGGTCATGAGGTAATATCACAAGCAATAGAGCATGGAAAACCCGTAGTTACAATACCAATTCAAAATCATGGAGAACAACTTGGTAATTCAGAAAAAGTTGAAAGAATGAAAATTGGAATAAGAATTGAACCTTCAAAGACGAGCGCTTATCATATTGCAGAAGCAATTGATAAGATAATATATGATAAATCTTATTTGGAAAACGTACAGAAAATAAAGAAGGTTACAGATGGTCTGGATGGAATTAATAATGCGCTCAATATAATTAGATCATTTATCTAGCTTTTCTATGTGAAAAGCCCCAAATCTAAAAATTTGACATGCAAAAGAACCCGCCAGAGAGTAAATTAATTAAACTTATCAGGTACGGGTCCTAATTTAAAGCCATCACAAGATTTTGGACGAAAGTTCTTTTATTGCCAATTCAATATTGTTTTTATCGTGGGCATTTGGGCATTGATCTAGATAAGAAGTGAGATCCGACATCGCACCATTGTTGTCATTTAATTTTAATCTAACAATTCCTCTGTTCTTATAGATAGGACCAAATCTATTCGGATTAATAGAAATTGCCGATGAATAATATTTTTCAGCAAGAAGATATTTTTCTTTTCTGAGATAATAATTTCCAATTCCCCGATAAGCCAAGTAAGATTTTGGATTTAATTTGATGGATGCTTCAAAATAGTCCTTTGCCTCATCAGTTTTTATTTCGTTGTAAATAGATCCTAGCATATTCATTGCAAGTTCATTACTATTGTTCATGTTAATAGCGGTCCTTAATTTTTCAATTGCTTCATTTGTCTTGCCGATGTAAAGTAACCTCTCAGCTTCAAAGCACATCTTGTATGAAGGATCAGTCTTAGAATTGTCCTTATCATTGATTTCCTTCATATCTATAGGGATAATTGTGATAGTCAAAGATCCATCTTGTTCCCAAAGCTCTAAGAATTTTTTTTCTGGTATGGATCCCACAGTATCTGGCTCTGGAACATAAGTAATTATTCTGTTCTCTTTGGGATCATATCCAGTGACCACAGTTGCATGTTGAATAGTTTCCGTTAAGCCGGGCATTATAACTATGGAAGGTATGCCCTGATCTACCTTTTTCTTAAGACCTTGCAGGTTGCTCTTAAATATATTAGTTAAAAATCCACGAGTTTCTGCAATTTCAATGCCTTCAATAAAGATGGGACCCTTGACATCCTTATATTTTCTTGATCTTTCTTCTGTTTCTCTTTCAAGATTATATTCACCCCAATAATTCAAAATCACATTAATCGCTAAAGGAAGACAAACATGATCCTTTTTGTTTTCCACTAATGGAAGTATAAGCGTATGTTCATTTTCTAGTTTCAATATTTAAGATTATAGTGAGGGAAAATAAAATTCTTGTTACAAATTTACAAAATTACGAATAAGATCTATACCGCACTCTCCACTTTTTTCTGGATGAAACTGTGTGCCAAAAATTTTTTTAGAGTTGTGACAAAATATTTCATGTTTTGAAGAAGCAGAACTTGCTACACAAACAAAATTCTCTGGTAAATGTGAGATTACATATGAATGGCTTTCATAGACATTGCAATATGGTTCCTTTAATAGCTTGATAGGTTTTTCAATCTTAATTTTGTTCAACCCCTGGACGTAATCATTCTTAAGTATTGAACCACCGAACGTAAGAGCAATGATTTCTGCTCCATAACATATACCCAATAACGGGGTTTCATTATTAAAACAAGTTCTAATAATTCTTGAATTGACGGCATTAATTTGTTTTTTATTCTTTTGACGTCCTGACAGTATTACTTTCTCGTAACTCGAAAGTAAGAATTCTTCGTCATATTTCTTGATAGTATAGCTCTGTTCTATTTTATCCAAACACAAAATAATATCCTTGACATAAGGGGACCCGTTGTCAACAACAAGTACACTCAAATTCTAACTTATTAAAAAACATGAACCTATAATAATAATTATGCTTTGTCTTATTACGGATATTTTGAATAACAAAAATGTCAAGTCATCCAACACAAATTGATGGTTCTCATCTTTTTTATAAGACAATTTTTATTGTTATTGGTTTTTAGAGATTGTAGCCAATCCCTTACATATCAGGTATACTGCAACATAAGAAGGAACTTTTTCTAATACGTTATCTAATTTAAAATTATTATTTTTTAGGTTAATTCTCAGTTTGGTCTTTACGTTAATATAAACTTCAGAATCACTCAACATGCATGCGTCGTCATTTGGATTGAACGATTCTAAATTATCGCATTTGGTTTTAGTCAAACCGCTCTTCCCGTTAATACTTCCGGGTAATCTAAAAACTCTGTGTATGTCATTGGTAACTTGAGCATCAATATGTGCTCCAAATTTTTTAGTAATCCTATTTATTTCGTTTCTAAACCCTTCATAACCCCCACTGGTTTCAACTATATGTCTTAGTTTTAATTCTGATTTTTGATTTATACCCAAGCTAGATGCGATTTTTTTTCTCCATCCAGTCGTTATACCACTTTTTGGTAACTTTATCATAAACCCATTCCGATATTTTCTGACGCCTATACTTTCGCACATAAAACCATTTCCGATAATATAATCTGTAACATTAGACCTTGAATTAGAATCCAAGTTTCTTATACTAGGATCGTTTACATGAAAATGAAATCCCGCATTTCCTGAAAAAAATATTTCTATGAAGTTTTCCTTTATACCAAGGTCAGAACGGAGGAATTCAAGTAACTTTGCTGCTTCCTTTTTTATAGCGATAAAACATCTTTTGCAGGGTATTGAGGTATCGTATGTTTTGCCCTTATTGCAATTAATACATAGTTTTTGTTCCGAATTTACAAATCCGCATAAATTACAGATGTAATAAGTATGATCATGAAAACATGGAATATTCAAGTCCTTAATGTCAATATCGAATATGAGGTCAGCACCTTCCCACTGTTTTTCATTGATAGGATTTGAAGGGAATCCGTAATATGCATTTGAATAATATACGTCCAGTGGAACATTTCGTACTAATTCTGCTACTAGTTCGCCGATACTTTTAAAAGAAATATGCCTAACCACCAGAGAATCAAATTTTCTGTATCCAAATTCTCTTTTTTCTATTGAATAAAGGTATGGGAAACATTTGTTCTCAAAATAGTATTTCCTAAATATCTCCTTAAGAAATTTAATATTTTCACTTAAACTTTCGATTTGATTCAATTAGGTTAATTTCCTTCTTCCAAATTGAATGGGATTTATCAGATTTTTGCATTCCTTAATCGCAAAGCAAAGGTCTTCACTCCTTAATTTGTCGCAAGATGGTACTGAATACTTTATGTGACTGCCTTTCTTTCCTGCAAGATGCTCCACTTGATATTTGGTTATTTTCTCATTATAATCCGGAGAATTCTTGAATATTTCAATTACTTCATGCTCGGTTTTACCAATGGCTAGCATATAAGTTGCCAGCATGAATCTAGCAGAATGAGGAAGATTTTCACCTTTGTTTATGATCTCCATAGCGTGTTTTATGCACGGAGGATAGTCAAGTATCTTGAATTGATTCCGGTAAACATAGCGGCCTGAATATTTTTTTCTCAATTCGTCTGCCTTTGATTTTATTAAAATTGGCACCTCATAGACTTTCATATTTTTTATGCGGGTGTAAATTAGATTGCTTAACTCATTTCGAATTAACCTTACTGCTTCATCAGTATCAAGATATACATATCCATCTTTTATTGACCTGTTAATCAATTTCCATTCCTGTTCATACATCTTGGAGGCCCTATGAAGATAATCAGGGATGCTCAATCTGCAGATGCTTGATGTAGAATCGACATCTATATCGATCTTGAATAATTCTTGAAAGATCTTTTGAACAAGCAGTTTCTTTTTTTGTGAAGATCGCTCATTGCTCAAATCTGTAGAGAGGAATTTTTCTACTCGCATAGCTTCAAATAGGGCGCATTTTCTTGATACTTCTTCTAACCCAATAAATTTTATGAGTAATAGTGAAACCAAAAATGTCATAATTTCAATTTCATATTCATCCAAATTTGAGTAAATTTTTCCATTAAGTTCATTTTCCAATTTTTCCACGGCCCTATTAATAATTGGGATCATTTCAGGACGATTGAACTCTTCAAAATCAAACTTTGTTTCTTGGATGTACTCTGAAGCCTCTTGTAAGAAAGGGTACTTTGCCAGCTCAGACGATCCCAATTTTATAGACAACTCAGAATGAATTATTAATACAAATTACTGTAATAAAAATAAATACAACTCTTTAATATCCTAGCAACAAAGATAAAAACAATTGAATTTTAGAGTTGGATTTCACGTTTCCATAGCAGGAGGAATTGAAAACTCTGTTACGAGAGCTAAAGAAATAGGATGCACTGCATTTCAGATTTTTACAAGAAATCCAAGGGGATGGGCAGAAAGGAAACTGGTAGATACTGAAATTGAATCATTTAAATCCAGCCTAAAAAAAAGTGGTATTCACAATAATTCTGTTGTGGTTCACATGCCTTATTTACCTAACCTGTCACGCCCTGATAGTGAGATATATGATAAATCAAAGGCCTCTTTTACGAATGAATTAATAAGATGTTCCCGATTAGGTATTGAATATCTTGTAATTCATCTCGGAAGTCACCAAGGACAAGGAAAGGATAATGGAACAAAACAGCTGTTAAAAAGTTGTGATGAGGCAGTTGATAATTACAGATCGACATTTAAGAGGAAATTGAATGTTACCATTCTATTAGAAAATAGTGCCGGTCAAAAAGATAGTATAGGAAGTACACTTGAAGATTTAAGAGAAATTCTTGACAAGCTATCTAGTAAGACCTATGGGCTATGTCTGGATACCTGTCATGCATTCGCATCAGGATACGACTTGAAGAGTCCAGATGCGTCTAACAAATTTATGGATAAATTTGACAATATCGTTGGTCTCAGTGTTCTTAAATTAATTCATTTGAATGACTCTAAGGGCGATATTGGTTCGCACCTAGATCGGCATGAGCATATTGGTCTTGGGAAGATCGGTATTGACGGCTTAAGCTCAATACTTAACATGAAGCCATTAAAAGATTTACCCATAATAATGGAAACCCCGATTGATTCAATTAGGGACGACTCTAAAAATCTTGAGGTAGTCCTTAATCTTAGAAAGTAGATCAACTGTCCTAGGTAATTTCATTAAAGCTTTTCAAATAACTCTAGGAAATAAAAATAAATGCATGTTGTATCACAGAATCTAGGAGAAATGGAGAAAAATGAATACTTATGATACTGTAATGAAACTCGCACTTGAAAGAGGTTTTTACTTTCCCAGCTGTGAAATATATGCAGATGCCCATGCAGGGTTCTGGGAATACGGACCAACAGGTAACAACCTGAAAAACAAGTTCATTGAACTATGGAGGAGAGAGTTACTGAGACGTGATGATATGATAGAAATTGATGGTTCACAAATAATGAGCAAGAGCGTATTTGTTGCTTCGGGTCATCTTGACAATTTTACAGATCCGATAATAAAGTGCAAAAATTGTGGAGCAAGTTTTAGAGCAGATAGATATATCACTGAAAAAACCGGCAAGGAGATTCCAGAACTGCTTTCTGGTAATGAAATTGATAAGATAATAAATGAATACGGATTGAGGTGTACCAGTTGCAATGGCTCTTTTCATGAATCAAACAGATTCAACATGATGTTCAAAGTTGAAATTGGCCCTTCTAGGGAAGAGGCATATCTCAGGCCAGAAACATGTCAGACAATATTTGTTGATTTCCCCAGGATTTTTAAGACGATGAGAGGAAGGCTTCCACTAGCAGTTGCACAAGTTGGTAAAAGTTTTAGAAATGAGATTGCGCCAAGACAAAGTCTATTGAGATTGAGGGAATTCTATCAGGCAGAAATTGAGGTATTTTGTAATCCCGATAGACTAAATGAATTACCAAAATTTGAACAGGTTAAGGATACACCCCTTTTATTGTCAATAAAGAATTCAACCCACTCAGTCAGCGCTCAAGACGCGATACGAGAAGGCTATATACCAAACAAGCTCGTTGCTTACTATATGTCTCTCCTGTCTCTGTTTTACAGTAAGACGGGAATTAACATGGAGCGTACTAGATTTAAGCAACTGTCAGATGGAGAAAAGGCTTTCTATGCATCGACAGCATTTGATTTTGAAGTAGAAACTAGCATTGGATGGCTGGAATTGGTGGCATGCAATTACAGATCAGACTATGATTTAAAAAGACACAGTGACATAAGCAAACAGAACCTGCATGTCATAGACCCATCAGATAATACTAAGGTTTTACCACACTTGTTTGAATTGTCAATGGGAATAGATAGAAGTATTTACTCAATATTAGAACATTCTTATTATGAAGATATAGAAGCAAAGAGAGTTGTATTAAAACTAGTTCCACAGGTAGCCCCCGTACTTGTAGGAGTTTTTCCACTTGTAACAAAAGATGGTCTACGTGAAAAGGCACAGGACATATATTCAAAATTAAAATTAGATTATTCTACATTTTATGATGAGTCAGGTTCAATAGGTAGGAGATATAGAAGACTTGAAGAAATAGGAGCCCCATTTGCCCTGACTATTGACAACCAAACGATGAAAGATGACACAGTTACAATAAGACACAGAGATACCATGTTGCAAAAAAGGGTAAAAGTTTCAGAGATTTCTTATTTTCTTGATGCAAATACCGAGTTCAAATATTAAGGAATTATTCAGACAAAATGGCAGCAATTTATTCACTCGTAATTTTTTGACTGCTTCAAATACTGACTTAATTTGCATTTGCATTTGTCATTGAACACAAGGCTTTTAGGACGTGAAGATAATAACAAGATAACAAGCTAATGATTTTGAACAATGTCATAGATACTAAGCTTGTGTTAGCGATAAGTAGTCTGGTCGTTATTTCGGGTATTACAATAATCACAACGCAAACGCTGGGGATAAAATTTGCTACTACAATGTCAGGTAATCAAGTAACTCCTCCAACGGATACAAATGTAAATGGTACTGCCTCCTTTAGAACCACAACTTATGATACTCTGATAAAGTACAAGATAAAGATAGCAGGATCATCTGATGTAACGAGTGCTGACATTCACATGGGAAAAAAGGGGGAAAATGGCGAGGCGGTAGTTGATCTTTTGAAAGACAGCAAAAAGAATGGAATAAAGAATGGAACAT
>DATCWH010000056.1:0-17371 GCA_036566445.1 Nitrososphaeraceae archaeon | reverse complement strand
CACCAGTCTCAGCCACTGGATCTAACGTTACTGATACAATGGAGAAGTTTACGGAAGTACCACTAACACCAGTCTCAGCCACTGGATCTAACGTTACTGATACAATGGAGAAGTTTACGGAAGTACCACTAACAGCAGTCTCAACCACTGGATCTAACGTTACTGATACAATGGTGACTCCAGTTATGGATGCATTTAAGTTCCTCTTTGGGCAGCATGACAGCGGTGTTGACAGCGGTGTTGACAGCGGTGTTGACAGCGGTGATGAATGCAAAAGATGTAAATAAGAATAATATTTAGAAAGAGCCACTAATTGTCACTAAAATGGACATTTGATTATCGAATTAGGAAGTGTTACTTTTTGATACTGTAATACTTAATTCTGTTTTTACCCGACTTAGTAAAGTGGCAGTAATAGGCAGTAAAATGGTAACTTTTCATTAATTCCAAATGTTATTTTGTGGCATTATGTGGCACAAATATAAGTGTTGAAATTGGAAAAGTGATTGTTAGTGATAGTAAATAGATAAGTAAATAAATTATTATGAAGTTTAAAGTCGTAGATGAATTTAATGAATACACCAGCATTAATTCTACTAGGAACCATTGCCCTCTCATTGGTTGTCTTATATCCAATGATGAGTTTAGCTCAGGAACAACCATCCACAGGTCAAGAATCTCAAGAACAGTTTGATGTACCACTGAATTTCTCCCTAAAAGTTAAAGGCGACGGCGACGACAACGCCACAGAAGGCGACCGCGACGACAAAGCCACGGAAGGAGGTAAGGACGTTACTGTGACCTTGAGTGTCCAAAATGGTCAGGGCGGAAGCCCCGTGCAGGTACCTCTAACGGCAAAACTATCAAATGATACCAAAACACAGGATCTAGAATTTTGTGTCTCCTTGAGTGAAGAAAAGGAAATGTGTCTGTCATTAGAAGAAATAGTTAAAGCGCAAGGGGAAAATCAAACATCCGCTGAATCTTCTAACGAAACAAGCGCTTCTGGCAGCTCACCTGACGAAAATAATGACAATGAAGATAACTAGGCTAGCCTAGTCAAAAATATTTTTTTATTTTGTATTTTTCCGAATTAAAAATTTAATGGTATTAATAGACAATAAAGAATCTTAATATCCCTAGCGATATTGTGTTCTGAGATCTACAATGTGATTATTGTATTTAGACCAATTCGAGTATCGCAGATTTTCCTAAATTGTTTGACCTAAGGATCTGGGGGAATTTCTGAGTGCAGTTCGGAGCCAACCGTAATGATCTTAATTTTCTGACTAGAATCAAATCATTAGATACTATAGTATATAAGAAATAAATGCACTGTAAAACGATGATGTAATAAATGAGGGCTATAATTGATTCTATCTTGGAAAATGACAGTGACGATTATGATCTAGCTTGCATGGAAATAGCTAATAAAATAAGTAAACTGCAGGAACTTTCATTAAAGGGCATATCTTCATTTATTAGAAGTACTTCATCAAAACATCACTTGTCAAAAACTCCCAAATTCCGGGATATATTAAAATATTTACCAGCTGATAGTAATATACGAAAAACAATGATGATTAGACCTATCAAAACTGCATCTGGTGTGCTTGTAATTACAGTCATGGCAAAACCATATGACTGTCCTCATGGAAGATGTATTTACTGTCCTGGTGGGAAAGAACTCAATATTCCATTAAGTTATACCGGAAGAGAACCAGTAACAAGATTGGCACAAAAATTAGATTTTGATCCAAAATACCAGATAATTTCCAAATTAGAACAAGAGTACTCAAGAGGCCATAATAATTCAAAGGTTGAATTAGTGATTGTTGGTGGCACCTTTCCTTTTATGCCTGAAGATTATCAGCGAAATTTTATAAAAGAATGCTTTGACGCATTAAATGGTATAGCATCCACTTCTCTTCAAAAAGCCCAGAAACTAAATGAAACAAGTGATATTCGTTGTGTAGGCTTTACTGTCGAAACAAAACCAGATTACTGCAAGGAAACGCACATTGATTTAATGCTTGAACTAGGTATAACCCGGGTTGAAATAGGAGTCCAAACATTAAGTGAAAAAGCTTACAAGAATATTAACAGAGGCCACAATATTCAGGATATTTACGAATCGTTTCAAATTGCAAAGGATGCTGGCTACAAAATCGTGGCTCACATGATGCCTGGATTACCGGGTTCTGATCCACAAAAAGATCTTGAAGACTTTAAGAAATTATTTGAGGATCCACGTTTAAAACCCGATATGCTAAAAATCTACCCTACGTTACTACTTAGGGATACTGGTTTGGCAAAATTGTACGAAAAAGGTATTTACAGACCGTATCCAGATGATGTTTTTACTGATTTGCTACTTGAAATAAAAAAAACTGTTCCCCCCTGGGTAAGAATTATGAGGATTCAACGTGAGATAGAATCAGAGGATATAATTTATGGTTATAAGCGCAGTAATATTAGGCAAATACTACAACAAAAATTACGAGAACAAGGGTTACAGTGCAGTTGCATTAGGTGTCGAGAAGTAGGAATTAAAAAATTAACAAGTTATAGTCATATTAAGATAAGTCCCAAACGAATAGAGTACGACTCTTCAAATGGTAAAGAAGTATTTTTGAGTCTAGAAGACAATGACAATAAGAACTTGTTTGGATTTCTGAGATTGAGAAAATTAGCGAAACCTCATAGACCAGAATTGAGAGAAAAAGATGGAAATCCATCAGCAATCGTACGTGAACTACATGTACTTGGACAATTAGTGGATATAGGCAACAATAATGACTTCATGATTAATTCTTCTCAACACAGGGGATATGGTTCTAAATTGCTAGAAATTGCTGAAAATATAGTTAAAGATGAATTTGGGCTGAATACTATTTCTATAATAAGCGCGATAGGGACAAGAGAGTATTACAGGAAATTTGGATATAAACTGAATGGGCCATACGTTTCCAAGGGATTGTAATGTATATGAAGACAGAAATCATAGGTAGAGGAACGTGGATTGATAAAATAGCTTCTACGATTATTAAAAGAGAAACAGATATTGGAAGATCATTGACGTTGGTTCCAGTTGAGAGTGGCCTTGGAGCATCTGGTTTCCCCCACATTGGTAGTCTTGGGGATGCGGTCAGGGCATACGCAGTTTCTCTTGCAATAAAAAATTTAGGTTATGACTCAAAGTTAATTGCATACTCTGATGATTTGGACGGATTGAGAAAAATACCTTCAGGCCTTCCAAGATGGTTGGGTAATTATATTGGCAAACCCGTTTCTAATATCCCCGATCCTATCGGTCAGTGTCATGATTCATACGGAGCTCATATGAGTAGCTTGTTGCTTGATGCATTAGATCGACTAGGGATAGATTATAATTTTCTAAATGCTGCAAAAGTTTATGGAAATGGAATGTTAACAAACCAAATAGATATGATTTTATCAAATGCTTCTAAACTTGGTAACAAGATCGAGGAAATCGTAGGTCAATCAAAATATAAAGAATCACTTCCATACTTTCCGATATGTGAATCATGTGGAAGACTTTATGTAGCTCATGCTGAAAATTACATAAGAGAAGAAAGGAAAGTAAGTTATGGCTGTAACGGGACCAAGTTGGGTAACAATAATGTGAAGGGATGTGGTAATACTGGTGAAGTTCCAATCTCAGCCGGCAAGGGAAAACTTGCATGGAAGGTAGAATTTGCCGCAAGATGGAGTGCTCTTGATATAAGATTTGAGGCCTATGGTAAGGACATAATGGATTCTGTAAGAGTGAATGACTGGGTATCGGACGCTATACTAAATTATGCTCATCCATTACATGTAAAATATGAGATGTTTCTCGATAAAGGAGGAAAGAAAATTAGCAAATCTACCGGAAATGTGCTTACTCCTCAAGTATGGTTACGATATGGCACTCCACAATCTCTTCTATTGCTTTTGTTTAAGCGAATTACCGGAACTAGACAAATAAGCATAGACGACATAGTCACCTTAATGGAAGAATATGATACCTGTGAGGATATTTATTTTGGTAAAAAGAAAGAAGAGAATGAAGATAAACTAATTAAAACAAAAGGACTATATGAATATGTTAATCATCTAAAAGCCACTAATAAACCATCACAACATGTCCCTTACATGCTCATGGCTCAGCAGGCATTTTTTTTTTCAGGTGCTGATAGAATAAAAAAGATCTTTGATAGGTTGTTAAAATATAATGTCGCAACTCACTTGACTCCTGATTTGGAACAGAAAATTCAATTGGCGTGTAACTGGTCAGATGATCATATATCAACAGAAAAATTTGGTATCATATTAGATGAAAAGGAAAAGATGATAATAAGAAAGATCGTAGATAATCTTGAAACGACAGTAGATGCAAAGTCGAATCTCGACGCTGAGAAAATACAACAGTTGATTTATGAAACTTCAAAGCAAAACCAAGTGCAACCAAGGAATATGTTCAAATTGATGTATAGAATGTTAATAAATGCAGATAGCGGTCCTAGACTAGGTGGGTACATTACTGATCTC
This sequence comes from Nitrososphaeraceae archaeon, assembly GCA_036566445.1. GTDB lineage: Archaea > Thermoproteota > Nitrososphaeria > Nitrososphaerales > Nitrososphaeraceae > TA-21. Next base: position 12,817 of record DATCWH010000056.1, on the reverse strand, counting down.
GGGTTGGATAGAACACGTTCTATACTAGATTCCTATATCTCATAATGGTAGAATATTAGACACATCTAGGTACAACCCTGATGATGTGTTAGCATTCAGGAAACTTGATTGGATTTAATTGTAATAGCTTTCAGCAGAAACCGCTCATTTTTCATCACATTTGAACTTGAGTCAATACTTTAGTTTGCTTCCTCATTCTCAAAACATATAGGCAAGACATTGAATCTATTATTTGAAGGTAGGATTTATTTTGTCATTGGACTTTAAAAAAATGATTGAAATACTTTTGGAACAGAAGCCAGATATTAATCTAGAACAGTTAAAGGAGCTCATTGAAGAAAAAAAGAGAAAGATCGGCGCCGGCTATTTGACTGATCAGGGAGCTTTGTTCCTTGTTGCTGCTGATTTAGGAGCATCATTTGATAATGTTCAACGTACAAAGCGAGGAATTAAAGATCTTTATATCGGAGCAAGAGATCTTGACCTAACCGTACGACTGCTCAGTACTTATCCAATAAGGGTTTTTACAAAAAAAGATTCAAACGAAAGAATTGAAAATAGAACTATCTCTGTCTATGATGCTGGTGGAAGTATAAAGGTAAGGTTATGGGATAATTTAACTCACGTCATTGAGGAGAACGGGTTAAAACCAGGTGATTTGATACAAATAAAAAATTGTTATGTAAAAAGTGCGCTCAATGGAAAACCGATAATAAATATTGGAGAGGGTGGAAATATTGATCCCTATGATGGTAGCGATAATACTATTCCAGATCTAGATGGTATTACATCAAACATTGATAACGTTAGAGCAGAAAAAGAGAATGCTGTAATATCAGGAATAATCAGTTCTATGCCTAGGATAATGGAATTTTCTGATTCACGAGGAGAGAGGAAAAAATCACTCCAAACAATGCTGTCAAATGAATCAGGTGATAGGAAACTAAGGGTTGCTCTATGGAATATTGACGAAGACAGTTTGCCCAAATTTTTTCAAATGAATTTTCCAATTAGAATTATTGGAGCGCGGATAAAGGAAGGTAACTTGCAATATGGTAATGGCGATTTTGAGATCCATGGCGACGAGGGTACATTCATTGAGTTGAAGGAAAAACCTCAAGATTATGAAGTACATTCAATTCGAATAATATCTGACGGAAGAAGCGATAATGACAGTATCAATTATATTGGAGTTGATAAGGACAGAAACTTAGTTTATGTTAATCTTCAGGGAGTAAAACCTGATAAGGTAAAACTAAATTCAGTAATAGATTGTATACCCAGTAGAATATTTGGCAACATGGTATTTTTAAAGGAAGATTCGTATTTAGAATTGGTAGAAAATAATTCATTTCCTAGTCTTGAAGAATGTATTTCTAAAATAAGGGACATACAAACAGTTGGCAAGTCCTACATAATAGAATCTATTATTTTACAACAACCAAATACCACACAAGTGAACACGAAGAATGGAGAACTGGTTTCAGTAACCGATACCTTGATAGGAGATGACACGGGTGAAATTAGACTAGTTGGTTGGCGCGATAGCAGTACCGAACTAGAAAGGTTAAAAGTTGGTGACAGAATAAGGATTATAGGAGCAATATTAAATGCTGGTAGGGAAGGAAAACTAGAGTTGACACTGAGAAAAGATTCATCAATAAATATCCTTTTGTAATAGCATAAGTCTTTGGGTGCAAGAGTTCTTGAAGAGGATAATCTATGTCAATGGCGGACGATTCTGAGTAAAACACTACAACTTTGTTAGTATTGACCAATTATGCCATACATGTTTTTTCATTTACTTTAGAGATTCTAAATCCATTTTCAAAACGGCATCAAAATTTAATGCTCTCTTTATTGGTAATTAACTATCATTCCAAAATCCTCTAGTTATAACATACTGTCTTTCTGCATCATAAATATTCTTGTACAGGTTTTCATCATCTACATAATTACGGAGGATACGCGCTGCAGTTTCAACACCTATGCCATAACCAGAAAGCACCGTCAATGCTTTTTTTCCAAAATTGTTAATCAATGATGCTGTTTTCCATGCTCTTTCAAATTTGTGATTTTGCTCAGTATTGATCTCTGATCCCTTCAACTTATTCAAGATTATCTTTGAAAGTTCATAATCCGAGGAAAAAGTGGTTGTAATCAACTTCGAACCGCATAGCTTACAGGATATAGATTCCATTACTTCCCTTGTTTCAATCAATCTTTCCCATTTGCCACATCGTATGCATATGAGCCGATGTTTGGTTTTATCGAGTCTTTCCTTAATGAGTTCTAACACCCCCTTCTCAATACTTAACGGCGAAGACGATGTTTTTGAATGGTGTTCTATGATGTTCTGAGAAAGCGGAGAAAAAAGCGATAAATCAAGCCAGTGTATTAATATTTCTTTATTTCTTATCCTTTGGAGAATTTCTTGTGTAGATTTTACATCGAATTTATCGTGAATTAATTCTCTTATGGACTCCTTACTTATTGGTGTTTTAGAATATCTGTCGTAAATAAAACGAGCCAATCGTTTGTCATATATTGCATTTTTATCAAGAAGACCAAATTTCTTTGATACCATCCAAACTCTCCAATTCAGATTATACGTATTAGTTAATGATGTGATTAGAATTGCTTCAACATCATATTCATCATAAAAAATTTTTTCCATATTTCCTCTCGATAATCTAACCGAGGAACTTAGCAGAATTCGATATGCATCTGACTTTGTTTCTACTAAATGTCCTACGTATGATGCCAGAAAGGTTGAAAAAAGTGATGACAAAGTATTGTTGATTTTTGTACCAAAAGTTGAATGGATCACGATGGCATTCTTAGTAACAACATTCTCTATCACCACATTTTTAGAATCAGGAATTATAGGAATTTTTTGTAAGGTGCTCTTAATGTCAGATTCAAATTTAAGATTACTGTCATGGAGGACTTTATTTCTTAACTTACCTACTTCCACTGCAGTTTCATAATCCACTGGGATCATTTCACCAACCCAATGAGGGATATTTATTGGAGATCCAAAGACTTGCTCAACATTTACCTGGAGTTTATTATCATCCACGCTTACTATTCTCCATTGAGTTCCTTTTAAGATAAATACATTACCCCTTTCTCCAAATTCGCCAATAAATTGTTGATCCAGCGTTCCTATTCTCTTCTTTCTTATTACATCAATAACTTCAAACTTTACTATGTTTGGTATAGTAGAAATATTTTCAAAATAGTACTTATATGATTTTATTCTTCGTGCATAAGTTTGATTTTTGGGATCGTATTTAATAATTTTAAAACTATCAAGTAAAGCTGCACATTGTTCCAGGTCAGAGAAAGGCAAGCCTCTAAAGGGATACGCTCTTGTTATAATTTGATAAGCTTCATCTAATCTTTTTGGTTCTGATGTTGATATAACAAATCCAACTAGATGATGCGAAACTACATCTAATGAGTTAAAGTGAGGGTTTTGTATTTCAATCGATCTTTTCTTCATTCTATTAATTATAGATAACGACTCTAGCTCATCGTCACCACTGTTTGCTATCATCAATCCTTTAGCAGATTTAAAATTAACATGTCTGCTCCTTCCAATCCTTTGTACGAGTTTAGAAACCTGCTTGGATGAACCATAATGAATTACTAGTTCTACAGACCCAATGTCCAAACCCAGCTCTAGAGAAGACGTGCAAACTACAATACCCGTTAGGCCTTCTCTCAATTTAGATTCTGTTTCTTCACGTGTTTCTCTAGAAAGGGATCCATGATGTACTTCTATTGGAATATCGTTTTGATTTCTAATTGTAGTGCCTATGTATTCAGCCTCATCTCTAGTGTTTGTGAATAATAGGACGGATCCACATATCTTGTTATCATTCAGATACTTTGTTACGAACTTGCCTACGTTACTTATGGAGCCCTTTAGATACTTTACATCAATGTCATATTTCCTAATTGTATTATCCACAAGAACGGAACACTTTCTATTGGTTCCACTAATAAAATTTGCAGCGTGTTTTAAATTTCCAATAGTTGCAGATAGCCCTATTCTAATAACATTATGGGAACTTATGTTTTGAAGGAGCTCCAGACTGATAGTTAAGTGACTTCCTCTTTCATTGCCAATTAATTCGTGGACTTCATCTACTATGACCCATCTTAGATGTTTTAAATATGATTTGAATTTATCTTGCGTAAGGATTATTCCTAGAGACTCTGGTGTAGTTATGAGAATGTGAGGTGGTTTTTTTAGTAATTTCTGTCTTGCTGTTCTTGTAGTATCCCCATGTCTTATTTGCGCATCAAGATTTCTCTTTTTTGCATAATTAATTATTCTTCTAAGTACGTCATTATTCAGGGCTCTTAAGGGTGTAATATATAATACAATAATTGCATTATCATCGATGAAATTAGAGTTCTTTGCTCGTTCATTTTCAAGAAGAAAAAATATTGGTATTATTGAAGCTTCTGTTTTCCCAGAACCTGTGGGAGCAACAAGGAGACAGTTTTGCATGCGGGAGATTACTGGAATAGAAATTCTTTGTATCTTAGTCAAATTTTGAAATCCTTCATTCCTGAAGGATTCTATGATTTGTTCATCAATAACACTCATTCAACTTCTCGTTTTTTCTGTATCTGCGTCTTGATTTGTCTTGACATTCATTTTTTCATATAATATAGTTGCAAAGAGCCCAACAACAAATAGCCCAACTGCAATTTGTACTAAACTATCAAAATTCATTATAACTATTTTAAAAATACATTTCTCATTTATAAATCGATTGAAATGTGGGAATTAACTGTTCTTCCACGATATATTGACTAAATTTAGAAAATACTAAAGTTGGTATTCAAATGCTCTCCTTTCATTTGGCGCATTTAATATTTAAGTCCCAATTTCTCTTTATGCAATACATAATTTGACTTTTAATGAAACATTTCAAAAAATAAAGAAAATAGTCTTCATTTGGTCTAGAGCGATTAGAATAAAGTTTTTGCTAGCTTCGGCCATAGCGGTAACCAATGGTATTGCCATTAGTTATTGGGAGACTGGTTACATTGATTTGGCTTACGCATTGCTAACTTATTTTGGAATAATGTGCTTGCATATAAGTGTCGATTTGTTAAACGACTATTGGGACTTTAAGAGGGGAATTGATACCAATACAAGGAGAACAAAATATAGTGGTGGAACTGGCGTTATTCCAGAAAATCTCATTAATTCAAGGTTAATTTATTGCGCCGGAATTATTTTTTTAGTCTTGGGAGGTTTGACAGGATTATATTTTGTTACTATCAAAGGTATTATTATCTTAATACTATTGATTTTTGCAATTATTTCGATTTATTTTTATTCTACAAATATAGTAAATGCCGGTCTAGGAGAGCTTTTTGTAGCCATTAAGGGTTGCATGATAGTATTAGGATCGTATTATATTCAAAGTGATACTATTGAACTAACATCCGTCTATGTCGGCATGATTATTGGACTTCTTTCAGCTGTTGTACTTTTAGTTACATCGTTCCCAGATTATGAAGCAGACAAAAAAAGCGGAAGACGAACTTTAATTATAGTCATGGGCAAAGAAAACTCAGTTAAACTCTTTATTATGATTGTTGGCATAACTTATGCAATGATTATTGGGGGATCTATTTTCAATGTAATGCCCATTTTTTCAATTATTGGGCTTTTGTCGATGCCATTCGCAATTAAGGCAGCCCAGAAGTTGAGAAGATTTAATGATGCCGGTGAATTACTTTCAAGTATGGCCAATTCAATAATCTATTCGAGAGTTTGTGGAGTACTATTGGCAATAAGCTTTATCATATGAAAAAGATAGATAATTCTGAGATCACAGTGTTTGATTATGCGTTACTACAAAGGAGGGATCATCAATAATTTTAAGGGATGGGACTTATGAGTAGACCAACTGATTCAATCTTTGAAAGTAGACTCTCAAAATTGATGAGGACAAAGAGATTGGGTAAATCCATTTATGTCTTTGATCAATTGGATTCAACACAGGATTATGCTAACTCTTTACCATATAATGAATCACTTCATGGCACAGTAGTAATAGCTAAAAAGCAAAATTTGGGAAAAGGCAGAATAGGGAGAACTTGGATTTCACCAGAGGGCGGTTTGTGGATGTCGATAATTTTTATGCCTGAATTTAGTGTCGATAACATTATATTTACTCAGTTCATTGGTGCATTAGCGGTGGCGGATGCCATACACGAAAATACAAAGATTAACTGTAGATTAAAGTGGCCCAACGACGTATTAGTAAATGAAAAAAAAGTATGTGGAATTTTGGTGGATGTCGACATTGAAAACGAAAATAAAAAAATAGTAATGGGTATAGGTTTAAACGCAAATATTGAGAGTTCTTCAATTAATAATTTTCTGGCTCATAATAATTTGAAAGCCACTACCATCAAAGAAGAATATGGTAACGATATTAATTTAATATTTTTAATAAAATCAATTCTTGAACAATTGGAATATTATTACGATAATTTTCTCAGTAATGGAAAGACATTAGAAATTATAGATAGATGGAAAGAAAAATCTGATATATTTGGAAAAAAAACTATTGTTTACGATGGAACTCAGAAGGTTATTGGAGAAGTTATTGATATAGACCCAGATGGTGCACTGTTAATGAAATTAAGCGATACTTCAATAAAGAAAATAATCTATTTTAGGAATGTCTCATTTCATTGATTATTGTTTATATTCCAAGTGGTGAATTGCTGTAATTTTCTAATTCGTTTCCTCTAATGTCAATTCATTTTTTTCATCTTCATTTTTTATGTATTTCTCACAATGGCAAGCATCTAACTCTGTAATATGGTAGACACACCTTTCTTTACGATGTGTATCCATCCAATGCCGACTTACGTCGTGACCGCAAATACAGTTTGTCATCCCGTAAGAATTTAAAATTAGTAACTTATGCAATTTGGTCAACTTAGTTAGTCTTTTTGAGCTAATACTACGATCATGCATTGAAAATCTCAAGAATGGCCAACCTTAAATTAGATTTAATTCGTTCAATTCTATCCATGCAAGAAAAAATCTTCCTTTCCTCTAGTAGTGGAATTTATATTTAACTTAGTAAACGTACTAAAGACTATGCTAGAATAATCCTTAGCGTTAATTTATCTATCAGAACTTTATTAATATCTATTGTTCTTTATTGCTAGGCGCGACTTTTTCTAGAAACAATGTCATTATTCTTCTTATCATAGCGATAATTGGTATCGGACTCTCAATACTTTCTTATCAATATTCTTCCTTTACGGCAAATGAAATTGCAAATATTTCATCTCAGGACGTAAGGTCCAATGCAAAAATTGAGGTTTACCAACTTTCACGTATTCTGGTAAGGAGCATGGAGTCTATTTCCAATAATTTGCAGGATTTAAGTAATTCAGTATCTCTGTTAGATATTGAAAATGACAACATTCAGAGATTATTTGATTCTGCACAGACATCAACAAGGGACTTGACTAATGGTTATTATATGTTTGATATGAATGGAGAGATTGTTTCTAAAACAAGCAATAAGACTATTGCGGGGAATTATAATGTTATCCAAGCAAATTCATCTGAACTCTTCTTATCTCCTAAAACAAGCAATACTACATATTATAGCAGTATCATTGATGTTGATAACCAATTTCCCCAGCTTGTCATATCATATCCAGTAATAAAAAGTAACGTAACTCCAAGTAAAAATCCTACTCAATCCAATATGTCAAATTTTGAAGGAATAGTCTTTACAACAATCGATTTATCAAAATTGGGCGAATTTTTACAGAAGGAGCTTTCTCCAGAATTTGCAAGTAATGTTGGTTTAATAGATAAGAATGGCGTAATTCTATATTCAAAAAATAGAAATGTTGTTGGAAATAATTACCTGACATCTGAATTTCAAGATCTTATCCCGCCTGAGATCAAAAATGTCTACAATAACGTGTTGGCCACCTCATTGACAGGAGGTTCTGGATTAAGAGATATCTCGTTTAATGATAACATGACTACAATTGCATACCAGCCAATTACATTGGCTGGCGAGTTTCTATGGTCGTTATATATCAGTACTCCACATAGTTTGGCCTCTAATGTTGGTTACTTGATAAATCAACAAAAGAATTTCAGTACTATTGTAATTATAGTTGTTGGCTCAATGGCCTTCGGAATTGCTTTTTTGATACTGTCTTGGAATAAGAGGTTAGAGGGAGCGGTAGAATCTAGGACAGTGCAACTGAAGAATACAAATGAATCACTAACTGAATCAAATAGCCTGCTTGCTTCAGCAAACAAACAATTAGAGATCCACGATAACATGCAAAAGGAGTTTATTAATGTAGCAGCTCATGAACTGAGAACTCCTATAATGCCAATATTGGGTGAGGCAGAATTAATAGAAAATGACATCAGCGATAATCAATTTGCAAAGATAAGTAAAGAACAAGTTTCTTCTATAATTCGTAATGCAAAAAGATTAGACAGATTGGCTGCTGACATATTGGATGTCACAAATATTGAAGGAAAATCGTTAAAACTGAATAAAACTACTTTTGATGTTGATGAAATTTTATCGCAATTAGTCATGGAGTATACCAGGCAGATTGAAAATGATATTGCAAAAAATAAAAGAATCAAGATTTTTTATGAACCACTTCATGTAAAGATATTTGCTGACAAATATAGAATTACTCAGGTCATTTCGAATATAATTAATAATGCAATCAAATTCACGGATCAAGGACTTATAACCATCATAGGAAACGTAAATAGTACTGAGTTAACACTTCAAATCAGCGATACCGGTAAGGGTATAGATAATGAGATAATCAATCGCTTATTTGATAAATTTGTCTCAAGATCAGAGCAGGGAACTGGATTAGGTTTGTTCATCTCTAAGAATATAATAGAATCTCACGGAGGAAAGATTATCGGCTTTAATAACGAAAATGGAAGTGGTGCAACATTTGTTTTTACTTTGCCTTTAGACTTGAAATAAGCCATCACTAATCTTTACCTTCATGGTTCGTATTCTACTTTAATCTACATACAATTGATACATCATTCACATTAGTTCCTGTAATTTTTGTATATAACGCAGAGTTCACGTTGTCAAATAAGGTGTAACTATCATGGTTCTTGATATAGTTTGATATTTTTAACTTATTCTGTCTTATTCTTAAAAGTACCCTGGGATTTACTACAGCTCCTGCCGCGAGCGAATTTCCATCAATGCCATCAGTTCCAAAGCTTGCAATTGTAAAATCCACATCATCGTCTAAATGCTCAAAATGTGCTGCGGCTGAAAGTACTGCTTCTTGATTTCTTCCTCCTATGCCACTAATCTTATTTTTCAAATCAACTGTTGTTTCACCACCAAAAACAAACGCATATGGAGTTGATATGGACGGGTAATCATAGACGAGTCTAAACAGAAAGTCTCCAAGACTGCCGGATTTTCCCGTAAATCTTGAGCCCAAATACATTGTTTTTATCCCATTTTTTTCGAAAAATAATTTGATATTTTTACATGCAATGTTGTTATTGCCTATAATAACGTTATATATATTAGTAAAGATATTATTGCCAGGCTTTGGTGTATCGCTTATATTTCCTGATATGCCATCACTAATTAGATCCCTTAGTTTTTTAGAAACAAGTTTTTGATTCCTCCATAGTCTGTATTTTACCAGTATCTTTTTTGTGTCCTTAAAAGTAGTCGGATCTGGAACAGTAGGACCTGAAGCAATCACATCAATTTTATCTTCAACTACGTCTGACAGGATCAGTGTTAATACTGGGCATATTTTATTAATTATGCTTGCGAGTCTACCACCCTTAATTTTAGAAATATGTTTTCTGACAGTATTCAATTCATCAATTGTTGCTCCTGATGAGAGCAGCTTCGTAGTTATGTTCTGCTTTTCGCCTAAACTCATGATATCTAATGGTAAAGGCATAAGAGCTGAAGCTCCTCCTGATAGGAACATTACCAGGAAATCATTTTTTTTTACTTTTTCTAGAATTTTCAATATTTTTTTCGTACCGAAAACTCCATTGGAATCTGGTATTGGGTGAGCTGCATTTGTTACTGAACACAATTTACTTTTCATTTTGATTCCATAAGGGACTGTAATGCACCCTTCTTTGATTTTCCTGTTATTCAATATGCTTATGAATGCATCAGCCATTGATGCCGTTGCCTTACCCGCACCTATCAAGTAAATGGACTCAAAAGATCCAAAATCAAAGTCTATTTTCCTTCCATTATAATCAAATATACTCATACAATTACCCCTCAATTTCACTGAATTTTTTATCAAGGATTCAGGGTCAACTGATCTTAAGCCAACCTCTATGGCATCCAGAGCTAAACTTAACGAGTCAGAATAATTACTACTTAATATCTCGGATTTATTTTGTAATTTTAGATTCGTCATAAAATCACAATGTACCTCGTGTTTTAAAGGAGTACAACCTTAACCGTCAGGCTTAACAAATAAATAAATATTTTGAGTACATTTGTCGTTCCATGAATAATGAAATTTTTTTAATATTAGGAGAATTTCTTACTAATATTTCTAAAACTTTAAAGAAATTAGTCATATTATTATTAAGACATTTAATATGTGTAGATCAGAAAAATCTTGTAAACATTAATGAATACTATGAGAGTAAGTATAAAAAATGGTTGCGGATCTTCGTTTGCGTGGAATGATGGGTAGAAGAGGTTTGATGTTTGTGCCTTACTATGGCAGATCTAAAGCTTTCATCTCTAACTATCGGTCCTGGAGGGAATATGATTCAATGGGCAAAACGGCTGAGGTAGCCTCCTCTATTATAAGCCATGAATCAATTCATCTCGCATTGAATAAATTCTCTGTTAACGCCTCCGATAAATTGGACAATCTATTTGGAAGATCCAATTCATGGGAAGTTTACCCGCACGGACTGGGCGATTTGAATAAAATCAGAAACGGCAAGCGGGTAAAAAATCGGAGAATGGGAAACTTTTTAGGAAATCTCTAACAGTCGTAGTGAACGACATGTAAAGAAATAATAATGATTAAATTGTCTTCTGTAATTTTTGGAATGTATGTCCGTTTACTTCACTCCACAAGATGCTAATAGAATTTTACCTGAAGTAAAAAAATTATTTTCAAGCATTACTATTCAAAAAAACAAGGTCATTAAACTTCAAGAAGAATTACAAAAAATGGTTAATGATGGTGCAAAATTTACCCCTTTCTTGAATAAAAAAAAGGAGCTAAACAAATCTGTTTTTAAACTTTATGAAACAATAGCAGAATTGGAAAATAAAGGAGTCATGATTAAAAGTGTTGACGAAGGACTCTTAGACTTTCCATCATTGAGGTTTGACGAGGAAGTATGGCTTTGTTGGAAAGAAGGTGAAAATGAAATAAAATTTTGGCATAGAAAGGATGAAGGCTTTATGGGCAGAAAGCCATTGGCAACCACTAACATAATTGATCGCTAACAAAAAAGATTAACTCAATTCGATTGTGAGGTGTTACCAGTTAATTTGACTAGAAAAATTAGATTTGTTCTACTAATAGTTTTATTTCTTTAAAGATCACTGGACAGAATTTAATCAATAAATTTGTAAAATATTGATCTCATAAGATTTAAACATCTATTTATAACGTTACCAATAATGAGGAAAAATAATTTAAGGACTTCTGAAGTATTTGTTGTAGCACCATTTCTTCCACAAGGTGAAAACTTATTATGGCAAAATTCTGTGATAAAAAAAGATCATATAATATCAATACTTAACCAATTTTAGGCTTCTTGAGTACAATTATGAAAAGACAGTAGGTAAATCCTTGCTAACTGGGAAACATTTGCCCATTGTAAAGAATATGAAAAAAACCATAGGTACAAGAGGAGTTGGTACTTTTATCAGTAAACAGAATATACTCTGAATTAGTAAAGTAAAAAAGGCCCATTACTTAACACAACAGGAGATATTGTATTACTGTCTGGAGGTAAATAAACAATTAATCTCGTTAAAGTCGATGATTCCGAAAGAATTGTTCAACTAATAGAGTTTGTTAATAGTCAACTTGCTGTTATCTCTGAAGTTAAACGTCCAGATAATAAAGTACTTGGTCAAACTGGATTAAAATGTTCAAAATGCCAAATGGTCAATAATTTGGGTTCCAAATATTGTAATTCTTATGGTTCCGAACTTCAGTCTGGTTGTTCCAGATGTGGTCACTCTAACCCGAAAGGTTCAGAATTTTATAGTCAATCTGGCTCACTTTTGAAATAGCAGTATCTACTATGAAATAATCTGGAGATAATCAGTATTTTTGCGATATTGGGAAGAGATAATATTTAATGATGGGCTCCAAGCTGTACCAGCGCAGTATTATATCTGAGGAACAAAGTACACACCATCAACTGATGGGTAGCAGTTGATTGGTTGAATGATGAACAAGAAACAATCACCGCCCATCAGTCTATTATTATATACTTGAAGTATCATAAAAAATATACTATAGAGGTAAAAAACAATCTAGATTTTTATTCTACATTGTAAGTCTTGCCAACAATTGGTAGAAAGTAAATTCATTCAATCAAAAGCCATGGCAACGTTCTCTATTACTTATGAAGGAATCAAGAAAGTTGAACGATTAATAGAAGATGAAGCAAGACTAGACCCAAATTCTCCCAGATTGCAATTTATAAAATCAATATCGCAGACGGACAGATTATGGATATTAGAAACTCAAAGACTTCGAT
>DATCWH010000001.1:0-16500 GCA_036566445.1 Nitrososphaeraceae archaeon | reverse complement strand
TGGGAACTTGCAAAACCTGATAGAATGAAAATTCACGGAATTGATACAGTTGTAATTGGTGAAGCAGATGAGTTGGCATTGGATCTATTTCACGATCTTGAAGCTGGTGATGCTCCGGAGTTACTACACACATTCGTAAGAAACATCGAAAACATTCCTCCAATACAAGGTCCTACAGTAAACTCACTGGTAGAGGCTATGAGGGGATGTGGGAGAGGTTGTGATTTTTGCGACGTAAATAAGCGTTCAAAGAAAGATATCCCACTCGAAAGACTGCAAGCTGAAGCTAGTATAAACTTGAGATATGGTTTTGACTCTATTTGGCTTCAATCTGATGAGATGTTACTATATGGATGTGATAACAAGGATTTCATTCCAAATGCAGATGCTATTACTGAACTTTGGAAGGGTCTGAAGTCGACGGGTGCTAATTTCATAGGAACTACTCATATGACTCTATCTGCTGTGGCATCCTCTCCAGATCTAATTAGAGATTTATCTAAATTAAATGACATGGATTCAAGTGGAAGATGGCTAGCTACAAATCTAGGTGTAGAAACTGTTGCGCCACGAATGGTCAAAAAACATCTTGGAGTAAAGACAAAACCATACCAACCTGACGAATGGGGCGCGGTAGTAAGAGAAGGTTGCAGGATTTTGAATGAAAATCATTGGTTCCCTGCCCTGACATTAATTATTGGCTGGCCTGATGAAACTCCAGATGAAACACAATACACGATAGACTTGATAGATGACTTTAGACGAATGAAAATGAGCGGACTTGTAGCGCCACTTTTGTACCAAGATTTTTCTGAGAGGAATTCGATGCATTTTGGGAACTTGAACGAATCACAATTTACCTTATTTTGGAAATGTTGGCAATTTAACTTGAAAGTAATAAATGACATAATCCCTATAATTATCCGAAACAAGACATATGGGCCTGCAATGAAAGTTTTTATGGCGTTATTGATAAAGGCCGGCACGTGGGCTATTATGCGATACCTGAAGGGTTTGTCAAAAGAATTGTTTAATGGTCAGATACCAGAAGATATCGTCGAGAAATATTCTAGAAGTAGATCTGTATCTGAATCCATATCTCCAAAATTATAGAATCAGAGCTTATCATTAATTCTTGCCAAAACCTTCAATTTCCTTGATAGCCCTATCAGCAATTGTTGCTTTCTTGGGTTTCAGCATGATAAAATAGTTCTTATCAGCCCTTTCGACAGATGAAACGGTTTTGTATTTCATGGTCGAGATATCAAATTCTATCAATCCTGGCTCTATATTTCCCTTTGCATAAATCATCATTAGTATGTCTCCAGAAACAGGAGTCAGAGGTAGAATGGAAAATACGTATCCTTTATAGGAACTAGCAGGCAGTACTTGCTTCATATACGGCGCAACGGACACAAGATATGAGAAAAAATCTTCAATAGTGGAAAATTCTTCATATTCGAATTCCATATCTATTAATGGTCAGCTTTATCCTTGATATAAGGTTAAGGTTTGAAAAGAAATGTAATGCAGTGCTTGTCAAAACCTAACCGTAAGATTCAAACTTAACATCATAGCTTCCATCTTTTCTCTTATTTCTTTCCGTCACAAATCCTTTTGGTATTAGATAATCTAAGGCCCCGTCAACTGTTCCTTGCCACCCACACACATAAAAAATAGTATTATCAGGAGTAATTGATCCTCCAACCAGCTCTTCAAGAGGAGACTTGTCGGTGCCTAATTTGGGCCTTAAAAATGATTCAACTCTCCCTTTCTGTCCATTCCAACTTCTATTGAACCATTCTTGAGGCCTGCTTATACTGGCACGATACCTAAAGTTCCACTTATCTTTTCCACGATCCAAACTTTCATTTTCAAGCTCGACTAAAAGCTCTCTATAACTGAGTTCATCTACATAACTGGCACCATGTAAAACTATAATCTCCCGCTGGCTGCCCATAGCCTTTAGATGAAGTACATAGGAAATAAATGGCGCCAGTCCCGTTCCTCCACCTATAAGGACCATTCTTCTGTTATCAGGAGTACCATCATGTTTCTTTTGGTCAATTGTGAACGCTCCTGTTGGTTTTACCCATAATATTTCGTCGAGTTCCCTTCTGTTGAACAACTCAGTAGTTAAACGTCCTGGCACTGGTTTTTTTACCCATCTCACTAGTAACTCAAATACATTTTTTTGCTCCGGAGGTGAAGCTATGGAATAAGCCCTTCTTACTACTTTTCCTTCAGAAGGCACATGCAAACCTATAGTTAAGAATTGACCAGCTTTGAAATCAGGGACATTAGCTTCCGATGGTTTTATTCTGAATATCATTAAATCCTCCTTTAGTATGCGCATATACGATATTATGCCCTTATTGTCCACCACCATACAACTCTGAACTTGAGGCGGCAAATAAATACATTATTAATTTAAATTCTGGACGAGATCTCTCACCTTAAAAAACTTATCTTTCTAGTTGAAAACTAATGATCTTAATATATTCCGAAGTATCAGCATGAATTTAGAATGTTCAAATTACACAATTTTCCAGAGAATGGCTCAAAAAGTGTAGATGATCTTGAAAAAATGATTAATGAAAATAGTTCCGAACATCAATTGCTACTCGAATCATTCAAAGAATCAATGAATTCATTTGCTACAGAACGCTCTATGGATACCTGTTTACAATCGCTTAATATTTCAATTCAGTTAGCTAGTGTAAGATCTACGTTAATGGAATCATACAAAAGTTACTGCCATATTTTGGAAAAAGAAGTAGTCCGCTTAAGGAAGATTTGTCAGGAAAATTCGCCGTAGTTTAGAATCTATGCAAATGTAATTCGATTTCTAATAGAACCCAAATTTTCAATTATTATTTCCACAACATCGCCGTTCTTCAGATACTTGGGTTCCTTCATTGACATAGCAACGCCCGCCGGAGTTCCAGTAGATATAATATCCCCGGCTTCCAATGTCATTACTTTACTCAGACTTGAGATTATTTTTTCAATTGAAATTACCATCTTGCTACTGGAAGAATTTTGCCTAATTTCTCCATTCACCTTCGTAACAATCTGTAGATTTTGAGGATCATTGATTTCGTCCTTGGTCGTTATCCACGGTCCGCAAGGTGCGAATGTATCAATACTCTTTCCTCTGGTAAACTGTTTATCCTTGAATTGTATATCTCTCGCTGAAACGTCATGCAGAATAGTATATCCAAATATGCAGTCAGAGGCTCTTTCGGGCTCAATATCTTTAGTATCCTTTCCAATAATAATTGCTAATTCTGCTTCATAATCAAGGCGTTCTACAAAATATGGACAAACAACATCATTAAATGGATGGTTCAGCGTTGTTCGTGGTTTAATAAAAATAACAGGTTCATCGGAAGGAGTAAGACCGGCATCCCTTGCATGATCATAATAGTTGTATGCTAAACATACTATTTTTGACGGATCCGGAATGGGTGCTAACAGGTCAGTATTGCTAATTTTGTTACTAAAACTAATATCGTTAAGATACTTCTTCACCTCATCAATCCATCCTCTAACAATGAATTCCTTAATTGTCTGGGGAATTGGGATACCAGTCTGTTCTTGAAAATCTAACTTTGTAATTATACTTTTACCATCGGAAGAGATTATTCCATAGGTTTCTCCCACTTCTTTCATTTTGATCCTTCCTATTTTCATTTTGTCTACCTATGGGTAAATATTGCAGAAGATTTCTTTTCCTCAGTCATGCAAAAGCCAAATCTAATGAATTGTAGTCGAGTATGAGCCTTCAATTGCAATACAGATGCCTCGGCATTTCCTTCAATACTTTCTAAACTATCGGGATTGAATTTGTTGTTTAAATAGAGCTCTTTTGGCACTAGGATATTGTATCTTGTCATGTTCTTATCTGATACCCACTGAATCTTCTTCATTTCTTGCACAAGGTCGTTGTTAAGATAAGAAGCAGTAATTACTTTGTTGTTTTCTAAATCTACTTCATTTATTTTTATATTATATAATTCCATAAGTCTAACTTCATCGCCTTCCGCAAGAAGTATGGCGTCATCACGGGAAATGTAAAATACGTTGGAAACTTCAACTTCTCTTGTTCCAAGATCGTTGGTTGGGTGATTGCTCAATGTTACCATGAAATTTTTTCCATCAATGACAGTTAACATTATGGGATCCTTCACAAAAAATAATCGAATAGCGATGGGATCAATTATTTTTCTATTCATCGATTCCAATGACTTAAACGGGGGTTTTGTTTCTGCCAAAGTTAGGCCAAGGCTCAACACGAAACTTCTAATTGCCATAGGATCAAATCCTCTTCTGCGCATTGCTGACAGAGTAAGCAGACGAGGGTCATCCCAACCTGTAATTAGACCATCGTCTAACAATTGCTTAATTTTTCTTTTGGAAACTGGCATGTTGTCAAATTCCAATCTAGAAAATTCAACAACTATTGGTTTCCTTAACTCCAATCTATCTAAAATGTCCAGGTATAGTGTATTGCGCAATTCATACTCCTTAGTTCGTAAAGCATGACTAACTCCATCAAGGCTATCCTCAACAGGTGCGGCAAAATCATACGTAGGCCATACTTGCACTTTGTCACCCAAAAGAGGGTGTGGCTCTTCTATGATTCTAAAGAGTGTTGGATCTCTCATCACTGTATTTCTATCCTGCATATTTCCTCTGAATCTAATTATAGCTTCGTTGTGATGATACGTTCCGTCAAATATTTTATCCAACCTTTCTAGATTAGAGTCTGAATTATCAATATTCAGCCTACATGGACATTCAACTTGTTGCATTCTCAACTTGTGAATTTTGTTAATCTCACAGGTACATACGTACGCATCTCCATTCCTTGTCAATTTCTTTCCATATTCATGTATAACAAGTATATCATCAGATGTATTTTTTATTATGTCAGGTTTAACTCCTAACCATTCTATATCATTCTTTATAACTTCATAATACTCTAATTTTTCGTTCATCGGATTAGTATCATCAAAACGCAGAATCAATTTACCATTATACATCCTGGCATATTCCTCATCTATTATGACTGCTTTGGCATGTCCTATATGAGGATAACCATTAGGTTCTGGCGGAAATCTAGTAACCACTTCAGTTGTTGTCATCTGAAGTTCGGGCAACTTATGTGAATCAATATTATCATGTCTAGATTTATAATCAAAATTGTTATCTACAGAATATATATCATCCAGATATTTTTTCTGTTGTTCTAAATCCAACTTATTTACAGAATCTACAACTGTTCTAATTTCTTCTATAAGGGTCTTTAATTCATTTTTTAATTCAGGTTTCAAGCTGAGAATCCGGGAAAGAACAATATTTACGTTTGTACTTCCCGAATGTTCAGATGCATTTTTCAGTGCTATAGCACTAACTAATCTATGGATTTCTTCGTTACTCTCCACAAGACTACAGACTCCTTTCTACTATAAACTTTGCCGAAGATACAAGAGCATTTTTCGCACTTGATTCATCATAACTCTTTATGGATTCAAAAGCTTTAATCATATTAACATGGGCTGTCCTTCTTACTTCCTCTTCTATATTCAGTGACGAAATTGCATATACTGCATCTTCAACATAGTCGCGATTTGCTCCCTTGAATCCAAAAACCTTCATAATTTTTTCTCTTTTATTTGTGTCTGCATGCTCTAATGCTAATAATATTGGGTAGGTTTTTTTACCTTCCCTTATATCATTTCCCACTGCTTTTCCTGTGAGTCTGGGATCACCCGTTACCCCTATTAAATCATCTATTAACTGAAATGCAATTCCAGTAAATCGTCCAAATTTAGAAAGGTTGTCTACGTTACCAACAAATGGCTCTGCAGAGCACAGAACACCTAGTGCACAAGAAACTTCAAAAAGAGATGCAGTTTTTTTTCGTATCATATCTAGGTATTCGTCTATTGTTGGAATCTTATTACTAGCTGCCA
Organism: Nitrososphaeraceae archaeon; assembly: GCA_036566445.1. GTDB lineage: Archaea > Thermoproteota > Nitrososphaeria > Nitrososphaerales > Nitrososphaeraceae > TA-21. Next base: position 10,519 of record DATCWH010000001.1, on the reverse strand, counting down.
TTTGTATGTCAAGACCTTGACCTTCGCAGACATGGACACATGCTGTAGATAGAATCCTGCTCATTTCCGCTATAATAGTATCATCATGACCCATCTTTTTTCCATGTAAAGACAATACTTGAAATGCTTTAGAAAATAAAATATCTCCCGCAATAAGCGCAATTGGTAAGCCGTATTTTTTGTGGACCGTAGAGATCCCATGACGAATATCATCATTATCCATGATATCATCATGAATGAGGGAAAAATTATGAATTAACTCAACTGCAGCTGCTGCTGGTAACGCTTTTTCTTCCTTGCCGGCAAACATTTCACAACTCTTTATGACCATGAAAGGCCTGAGCTTCTTTCCTCCACTAGTCAAATATGTGCAGGCTGCATCATACAGCCTGATCGGCTGACCATCAAGAACAGATAAGGTAAATTTTCTTACTCGTGATACCGCATTATTAAGATCGTCTTTCAAATTATCCATTTTTTCACCTTTGATAATTCTCCAGTAATTATGAATCTTGATTTCCTTAATTCAACCATATTTTTACAGCCAACAAGAAACATTGTGCTCTTCAATTCAGTTAGTGTCTTATTAGTAAATTCGCTCAAGCTTCCTAAGGATTTTGAAGCGTGTTTAAGGAAAGGAAAGGCCATTCCACACATGTCAGCTCCTAGCGCGATACATTTTGCAATTTCCAGTCCATTTCGAATTCCACCTGAAGCAATAATCGGTAGCTTTACTGAATTTCTCACTTCCATCAAACTTACTGCTGTTGGGATACCCCAATCCCAAAACAATTCTCCCAAATTTATCTTATTAGGGTCATGAGCTGTTTCTGCCCTTAATTTTTCTACACCGGCCCAACTGGTTCCACCTGAACCAGCAATATTAATTGCGGAAACCCCTGCAGACTCCAACCTTTTAGCAACCTCCATTGAAATACCTGCCCCCACCTCTTTTACTATTATCGGAATATCAAAATTATCACAAATATCTTTGATCTTTGATAAAACTCCTTTATATTTTGGTTCTCCTTCTGGTTGAATTAGTTCTTGTAGAGGATTCAGGTGCACAACAAGTGCATTTGCTTCAATCATGTCAATCATATTCTTTATATCCTTAATTTTCAACCCTTTGGAAAGCTGTGCGCCGCCAATATTTGCAACAAGAAATGCACTAGGGGCGTTAGATCTCGCTATTGAATATGTTTCAGAAAGTTCGTTGCTCAAAAGTCCAGCCCTTTGACTACCAAGTCCCATACCAAGACCAAATTTTTCTGCTACAAGGGAAAGCCTTGAGTTTATTTTCGTAGCTTCTGGAGTTCCTCCAGTCATAGAATCAATAATAATCGGTGCATTGAATTTATGATTAAGAAATTTTTGGGTAGTATCAACTCCATCGTAATCAATTTCTGGCAAAGCGTTATGAATTAACTTGACACATTCTAAGTACGTTGATGATTCTTTTGCTTGAACGTTCCTAGTTAAAGGAATAACTATTCCTTCTTTCTTTCGCTGCTTTATAACCTCGATATCAGAAGGAGAGTCAGATTCATCAGGCATTTCCGGTACTGGACCTTTTTCCCCTTATTACTGTACCTTCTGTTTTTTTGTTTTCTATTATTTTCAAGAGTCTCTCAGGCTTAAATCCATTTACAAAATGTACATCAATTCCTGCAAGTGAAATCTTTAATGCTTCGCGAACTTTTCTTTTCATACCCCCTGTTATATCAAAATCCACAGCTGAAAACTTAATTAATGCTTCTTCTTCGATTGTTTGTACCACCTCCTTGAATTGAGGATCCTTGTATATTCCATCTACGTTGATTGCAAATATTACCTTTTTAGGTCTTAAAACAGAGGATATCACAGTCATCAACTCATCACCAGACACTATCGAGTATTTATGACACGTTCTATATACAATGTCCCCATATGTTATTGGTATAATCTTGTCTTTAGTCATAGACGCCAAGTCAATAATTTTCTTTACGAATGGTTTATTACCCAAAATAAGTGAAAAGGGTGAAATAGTGTATGGATTCATTTTTAATTTTAACATTGATTTGACTATAATATGGTTTAATGAGATCATTGATTCATGTACGAGGGCTATACCTTCTGACGAATATCGTTCAGGTTTGGAATGCATATCATACATTATAGACCAGTAATGACCAAAAGATCCACCGCCATGTACAAGTATGATTGGAACTTTTACAGATAAAAGCGCCTTAAGGATTCGATCTATTGCGGTCTTGTTGACAGTCATAGGTCTTTCCTTGTGGGTAACAACAGAGCCACCAAGTTTAATTAGAACGACATCTTTCTGCATTAAGGTTAGGTTTTTTTAAGAAAATTTAAATTTTGATAATTGACCGAAATTAACTAAATACTACTCCATCATAATCAAATTCAACTAGCATCCATTTTCCTGAACCTCTACTTATCCTAGTTAAAATCTCCTTGCTTTTGTCATTTGGTATAAGTGCAATAATTGATCCACCTCTACCTGCACCTGTTAATTTAGCTCCTATAGCTCCATAATTGAGACATCTTTCAATCAATTTTTCTACCATTGGGTGTGATACACCTAGGGCGTACAATAATTTGTGATTTTCCGTCAGTAAATTTCCTAGTTCCAATTCATTGCCTTCAAGGATTGAATTCATCGCTCTCTTGCAAATCAGACGAGCTTTTGAGGAAAGGTCTTTGAAAAGGGTAGAATTTTCTTCCTTAAAATGCTTAACCTGTGATACCACTTCTCCTGTTGAGCGCTTTATTCCAGTAGTCCCAATTAGTAGTGTAAAGTTCTTTTTTGTTCTAATATCGCTAAATCCTTTGTCTGGTTCATAATTCACTATGCCACCAAAAGTAGACACGTAACAATCTACTCCAGAAGAATTCATATGTATTTTTTGCTCCATAATCTTTGCAGTTTCGTAAATCTGATACCTATCCCGGTCTGAAAACAAAGAATAAAGCGCGGCAACAGTTGCTACACATGATGCTGCTGATGATCCTAGGCCTTCGCCGTAAGGGACTTGAGAATCAATGTCCAAATCGATTCCTAACTTAAGATTATCTTTTTCAGATAAAACATGATTTACACACTTAAGAATTGGATACAGAAAAGATAAACTATTGGCATGAACCTTCCCAAGGTCTTCGTTACTTGTTGTTGATACACTTAGTGAATTATCTCCAGATTTTATATTAATACGTGAGTTGTCATTAACTTGTGCATGAACTTGAATCCGTTTATTTATTGCTGCCACAATTGCAGGGCTTTTGTAGACTACAAAATGTTCTCCAAAGAGTATTACCTTTGCGGGCGCTGATGACACCGCTTTTTTGGTACGGTTATTCATACAAATAATATTGAAGAATAACCGACTACTGAATTATTATCACCTGCTACATCTCCACTTGTTGCATATTTCAATAACTTGCCTCTTTTAGCTCCCATTCTTTTTGATACTTCCATAACTGTAGCAATGGCACCATAGCCGCATGCCGTAACATTAAATGAAAGCAATATCGAATAGAATTTTTCTATATCCAATGAGAGAATTGCAGAAATTAGGAGATTATCTTTTTCGTGAGCTTGACTATTTGGTTCATAGTGTGTTAGATCAGAAGAGGCTATTGTAATCAAATTTCTTTTTTTTATTGATTTGTATATTCCGTCGCCAAGTTTTAAGCACATATTCTTACCTTGATTAATTAAAATTATAGGTACTATTTTGAATTCTTGTCTTATGTATTGAAGGAACGGGAGTTGAACTTCAATACAATGATCTCTGGAATGGGCTAATTCATCATAGCTAACCAGTTCACAATTTTGGTGTATATCTTGAGCCAATTCTGTATCAATTTCTATTTCTCCTAGGGGCGATTTCCAGGAGCCCGTATTCATTAATGCTACATCACATCCCATGCCGTAATGATTCGGGCCAAGTATTATTGCAGATTCAAATTTGGATGATGATAATTGGTAATATCCGTTTGCAGCTACATGACCAGAGTACATGTAACCGGCATGAGGACTGACCATTCCGTAAATCCTCTCATTATTACTAGATGGTGGTAACTTTCCTGGACCAAAATTTGAATCTTTAAATAATGACTCAAGATTCACATCGAGTTCATTACGGCTTTTTGGATAGAATATTCCAGAGACAGCGGGTTCTCTTACGTATGAATTCAAGATATCTCTTCGACCAATTTGGTCTCAAAGTCGTCGATTGATATCTTCATTTCATTATCAGATTTTATCTTTCCCTGTTTCTTCAACACTTCCCTAGTAAGTAACCAATAAACAGTTGCAAGTGCTTTTCGTCCCCTGTTATTTGCAGGAATGACCAAATCAACATTAGAAGTAACGTTATCGCTATTTGCGATAGCAACAACTGGTACGCCGGCCCTTGTTGCTTCTAGTACAGCTTGCTGATCGGCTTGAGGATCTGTTACAATAACTACTTGCGGTTCCAAGTAACTAGACAAAGATGGATTCGTAAAAGTTCCAGGCATGAAACGGCCTATAATTCCAGATGCCCCGGTGGCCTCACAAAATTTCTGGACAGGAGTTTTTCCATATTCTCTGGCAGAGGTGACTATGATCTTGGAAATATCCGATCTTCCAATAAACTTCGCAGCAACATCTATCCTGGTAAGGGTTTTACTAATATCTAAAATATAAAGGCCTTCTGGATTTGCACGAACAATGAAGGATGACATAAATTTAGTTTTTACTGGAGTGCCTACACGTATTCCAGTTGAAAGTATCATTTTTTCTAAATTATCATTTTCAATTTCCTCACCTTCCTCTCCAGTCTCAACGTATGATTTGCTGGGAGTTTCTTCAGACGCTTGATTCTCAGCTTCAATCAGAGAACCGTCAGTATTTTCTTCTTGGTTTGCACTTGCCATTTTAGTTGAAAGACAAATCAATCATGCCTTTTATTAAATCATACTCTGAAAGTCTTAAAAGTTCATTCAATTTGGATACTCGCTCGCCACCAACAACTCCAGTTTTGATCATTTTTGAAGATGTTGCTAATGCTATGTGAGATATATGTGCATCAATAGATTCCCCAGATCTGTGCGAAGTTATTATTTTAATATTATTTTTCGTACAATTTTCTGCGAAATCCAAAGCGTTGTATAAAGTACCGGCCTGATTAACTTTTAAAATTGCTGCATTACATGCTCCATATTTGCATGCTTCATTTACCCTTTCAGCACTTGTAACGAGCATATCATCCCCTGTAACATAACATCTCTTATTTCTTTTAGTAATCAGTGCCATACTTTCAAAATCATCTTCGTTCACTGGATCTTCTGCATAAATTAGATGATAATTCTTAATTAAATCCTCAACAAAATTTATCTGTTCTTCAGTATTCCTTACTAATCCCTGTCTTGAATAATCATAAAGTTTCCTCTTGGGATCCCAAAATGAGGAACTTGCAAAGTCAATGCCCAGACCGATATCATTCCCTAGCTTTAACCCAGAGTTTTCCACGGCTTGAGCCACGGTGGATACTGCCTCATCATTATTCAGGTTTGGAGCCCAAGCACCCTCATCGCCCCTACCATAAGTGAATTTCTTGTCTTTTTTTTCCAATAGCACTTTAACCTCTTTATGGATATTGAAATTCATCTGTATTGCCTCCATGATACCTTTGGCTTTTATTGGACAAACTAGTACTTCCTGAATATCGGGAGTACCAGGACCTGCATGGGATCCTCCACCAAGGATGTTTCCAAGAGGATAAGGAAATCGATATGGCCCTTGTTTATTTAACATTGCAAATAGAGGTACATTCAGTGACATTGAAGCAGAAGCCGCAGCGGCAATACTCAATCCATATGCTACAGCTCCGCCAATTCGACTAAAAGTATTGGATGTGTCTATCGACTTTAAAATTTCAAAAATAGAATACGAATCTGAGGCGTCGACTCCAATAAATTTGTGGGTATTTGAATTAAAAGTACTGAGTGTTAATTCTGGATCATTATCTATAAAACTTGGCACTTCATGACTTCCTACGCTAGCTCCAGAAGGAGCACATGCCCTACCCAGAAACTTGTTATCTGTTATTACATCTATTTCTATAGACTTTGAGCCTCTGCTGTTAAAAACGATTCTTCCCTTCAATGATGAAATTAAAGGCATATTTCATCAGACTTAATCTATTTCTGATTCAATTTCTGACATGCGTCTACGCAACGCCTCGTAATAAGGTATTACCTGGTATATTGTTTCAACAGATGAGACAAACATTCTTCTGCAACAATACCTTTTGATATTAAGTGAATCCATAACTTCCGCAGGATCCTCTCCAGCTTTGATTCTGTTAGAATATTCACCATACTTATTAGCTATTACATTCCCGCACGTAAAACATCTTATCGGTATTAGCATTGATTTTTTATCTTCAGGTGTCTTATAAAAACCATGTATTTGCTACTTTAGTGTTTATATAGCAAATATTCAAATTAGCGATTTTTGAACCGCTAAATCTATGCGGGAGTCGCCCAGCTTGGTCAACGGCGTAAGACTGAGGCTCTTATCCCTTAGGGGTTCGTGGGTTCAAATCCCATCTCCCGCATATAATCAAAGAATTTCCTCATTTAGGAAAATTTTTTTAAAATCTTATAATAAGGCGATGTCTTGTGCTTTTCAATACATTTTTGACAAAGCGATTTGTGTCCATACTTGACATGACATTTACAGTCGCATAGTTCAGTATTAGTTATCAATCAAGTGATTTTCAAAATTATGTTATTTAATTAAATAATTTTAATTTTAATTTAATTTTAATGCATTTTGGTTCGATAGATTTTTTATCAATTACTTCATACGTTATCATATTGGATATTAATTCACTTTTGAAAAGAAAGCAAGATCTTTATACTTTGTTGAAATCGCAACATGAAGCAGAAATGAAAGAAATGAATCACTACATGTCAGTATTGAGCAGAATGAACAACGGTATAATAAGGAATTACGTACACAAAATGCTTGATGATGGCTTACGACACATTGAATATATTTCTACTATGATGACGGCTATAGAGGGTGCCAGTAGTAGTTTAAATCTGACAAAACAAGGAATCATTAAGTCGATAGATGAAGAAAAGGAATCAAGGGATCTGTTAATAAAATGCGTTGCACTGGCTGACGATGTAGAAACAAAATCTTTATTGAAAAGCATTATAGTCGATGAAGAACATCATATCAAGATACTGGAACATATTGAAGAGCTAGTATCTACATCTGGAAAATGACCTTTAGAATTAAATTATAAAATCCATCTGTATCCAAATAATTGATGTCCCATCTAATTCGTGCAATAGTACAAAACTACATCGAAAATTCAAACTGTTTTGATATAGTTGCTAAAGATGGGATTACTACAGATCAATTTGCCATTTATAAATCTGATTTATTGTTTGTGAAAGCTTCCCTGAATGTACGACAAGTACAATTACAAATTCCTGCAATACCTAGATCGATAAGTATTGCCAGGAATCTTGATTATTATCAAAATAAGATATGTCATGAAATACCCTCTATTCGCGATACAGAGAAGGTCAAACTAATATTACAAAAACTGCGTGTGATAATTATTACATTGTTTCTAAGATTAAATAGATTAATGGTGAAAATAAAATCAGATCACTCTATTAGCTACAACAATTATTATCTAGAGTGGAATATGCATTCTGAGGAAGTCTTAATAGTTACATCTACTCTATTGGTTGACTATCAACAAGGAAGAACAGAAACCAAAATTCTTGATAGCATAAAAAAGACTTTAGAGTATCTTGGGATATCTATGTCAATGTTAGATGACGAAATTTCGTACTTGTGCTAATCAGTTAATTTGTAATTCCAAATGCTTCAAGTACTTCGTTACTATGGCCCATTGGTTTCACCTTATTGAAAATTCTTACTATCTTCCCATTTTCGTCTACCAGAAACGTGGTCCTGTTAACTCCCATATACTCTTTACCCATGAATTTTTTCATTCCATAAGTACCGTACTTTTTTGAAATAGAATTGTCTACATCGGCGGCCAGTTGATATGGGATATTCATCTTTTGTTTGAATTTTTCATGCGACTCATCGGTATCTGGACTAACTCCAATTATTTCAATCCCCGCACTTTTGAATCTATCGTAATCTCTCGTAAATTCTGTAGCTTCGGTCGTACAGCCTGTTGTAAAATCCCTCGGATAAAAATACAATACTACTTTTCTCTTTCTAAAATCAGATAATTTTGTTCTTTGATTCTTACTCTTAAATGAAAAGTCTGGTGCCGTGTTTCCTTCTTTCAAACCATCTGAACGTAATAAATCATTATCTGCCAAATTTTCTATATCTAAATTTTCAAGGTCGCATAATAAAAGCGTTGATAGTTGATTGGTTCTGCATTACTTTAAAATATAACTTTCGAGTGAATTTTAATAGATTAGTAACTAAACACGAAGTGGATTTTATGGCCAAATACGATATAGTGATTGTAGGCGGTGGACCGGCAGGCCTTTCTGCAGCATATTCTGCCACCAGAAAAAATGCAAGAACTATTGTCGTAGAAAAAGATGATTCTATTGCGCAGAACGTTCGAACTAGTGGGGTATCATGGATAGATGATATGAAAAGACTTGAAATACCGGCAAAATATTACAATCCAATAAAGAATTTCAGAATAGTCTCTCCTTCAAAAGATATCATTCTTAGAGGAAACATACCAAAGTCTTGTGTCTTGGACGTCAGGGCTACTTACCAATATCTAGCAACGCTAGCTGCTAGAGAAGGAGCAGAAATATCAGTTAGAAGCGAAGTACAATCTGTAATTTCTCATTCAAATAAAATAAGTGGAGTTGTAGCCAATACCCCTAAGGGCAAGGTACAATTTGATTCGAAACTCGTAATTGATGCAAGTGGATTTAATAGCATTGTAGCAAGAAGAGCTGGAATTGCTCAGAATTGGAAAAGGTATGGAATAGGTGCTGAATACGAATGTTACTGTGATGAAATAGATCCCGAGACTTGGATATTGATGGTTGGAGATAAATACTCAGATGCAGGGTATGCATGGATCTTTCCCATATCTAGACAACGTGTAAGAATAGGAACCGGAGTAGGACGTCCAGAATCATTTTCTGATCCAATTAAAAAATTGAATTCAATTATACAAAACAAATTCAAGCCAATAGACGAGCTTAGAAATATTCAGCCAATTGAGTTCCATTATGGATTCATCCCAAACGAGGGTTCCCGCAAATCTACCATATTTGACGGGTTATTACTGGTAGGAGATTCAGCAGGTCAGGCAAACCCTCTTGTGCTTGAAGGAATAAGATTTGCAATAGAATTTGGGCGAGTAGCAGGTGAGATAGGGGCTAACTCATTGTTGAAGGGATGTACAAGAGAATCGTTAGTAGAGTACGAAAAATTCTGGAAAAAACGTGTTAGCTCTAAAATAAAATCCTCACTTAAGATCCAATCAAGATGGATGAAGATGACCAATGAGTCTTGGGACAGAGAAGTTGAAATTATTGAACAGATGACTCTTGAAGATTTTCTTGATTTCATAAAGGCTCAAATCACTACTAGTAAATTAATGAAATTGGTACTTACTCATCCACATGCTACTGCAAAACAGCTATTTAGTATAATTTTGGATAAATAATAATTAAGCAAGATTTTTATATGATTCAGAAAACAGCAAGTTTAGTCTTGGCTGGAGAAACTGTTAGCCAATTTGCACCCATCATGTATATGCTTGGCTTTGGATTACTAGCCACTATTCCAGTTTTGTTTTTGTCAAAATTGTTGTCACCAAGACGTAGATATAATCCTGTAAAATTTTTACCAATGGAGTGCGGTCAGATGCCTTCAGGTGAAGGGAGAGCCCACTTCATGATGCAGTACTACTCTTATATTCTCATGTTTGTCGTTTTTGATGTCTTGTCTCTATTCTTGTATGCATGGGGGGCATCACTCTTTTCTATATCACGTTCAGCAACACTTCCGATAATTGGATTTCTTGCAATAATGTTTTCTGCGATGGCTTACGCGCTTTATCTTTCTGGGAGGAAAGGGATTTGGTAGATTTTGCATCTATTGAACTAAACAATAAATATAAAGAATTTGAATTGGGAGTTGAGATTCATTATTGATAAAAGATCTAGTAAATCCGACTAATTTTAATCTCCTGGTTGGAAAACTTGGGGACGTTCTTACAAGAGCGTTGGACCTTCCTCTAGGTTACGCAATAAATTGGGGAAGAATCTGGTCACTTTGGCCAGTCCATTTGGAAACAGCATGCTGTAGTGTAGAGTTTGGAGCAGCTTCTGGTCCCAGATATGATGTTGAAAGATTTGGAATAATTGAGGCATTTGGTTCATTAAGACAGTGTGATTTGATTGTTGTTCAAGGTACCGTAACCAGAAAGATGGCTCCTAGGTTAAGGATGGTTTATGATCAGATGCCAGATCCAAAATATGT
>DATCWH010000058.1:0-20059 GCA_036566445.1 Nitrososphaeraceae archaeon | reverse complement strand
TCATTTGTAGCAGTTGCATTCTCTTCATTTTCTTCATGCGTACTTTCCTCCATGCCGAGAGAACCACTATAGTGTTGCAGAGCTTCACCGACCAAATCATTTACGACTGAAGCCTTTACTGTCACGTTATTGAGTTGTTCGTTATCAATTCTAGCGCTTACCACTTCCGACAATATATCAGTAATATTACTAACCTTGTCATTAACTTCTGATTCTGACGGTGACTCAGATTCAAGTGTATTAACAAAATCTGTTAATGTGTTATTAAGCTCTGTTGCAAGCCTAGGATTCCTTTCAGAAATTTCTTTAGTATCATTTGCGGTTATGGTTTCAGTCATGGTTTCGGCATGTTCCTTCGCTAGCGTAACATTATTTGAAAGTTGATCTTCTGCAAGTTGTGATCCTATTTTTATCATTTCAACTTTGGTCAAAAAAGACGCACTCTCATCTCCAGAAAAAGTGTGGCCAAAAACAGATTTGTTCATAGTTGGATTGACTGCAATTAATAATACTAACACCGGTATTGAAAAATAAGATACTCTATTCATCCAGAACCTGTTATCATTCATCATAATAATAGCATTATGGTACATCTATCGAATTAAGTAGTTTAAGTCGACAAGCCTGGTATTGAGATCATATCTTGTTTTTGTGTCTCAAATAGGATACAATTGCCGCTATCGCAGCTAATCCGGGCAGTAAGTAGTAAATTATAAGTTCATCAGTAGGTATTACCTGATTTGGATTGGTAGCTGATATGTCAAAATCAACTGATATCGGAGTTTGAGAATATGTGGGATCGCCATTTATTCTGACTAGTAAAGAAACCTGGTAGTCTCCAATTTCCTTAAAAGTGTACGGAAAGGTAATATCACTAAATTCATAAAATTTAAACGGGAAATTTTGAACTATGGAACCATTCACCTTGTTTTTTATTGTAAGTGATGCAAAGATGTTATTTACATTCTGATTATCTTTATCGAGAATACTAAAATTTAGCAAAGTTGAGTTGTCACCAGCAAAAGGGAGAGCAGGATAAGGAGCAAAAACTATTTGGTAGTCTCCGATATTCTTGGATGTTCCAAAAAAATGACCTGATACAATCAGCGAATGGTCAGATTCATTCAAACATACAAAAAGGAACAAAATAAAGAAAAAAACATATCTGCGATTCAATATTTTTTGTACAGACATCAAGACCGTGTGTCAAAAATGTTGAATTACCCTGTTTTTAATTCATTCCTTGTTCCTCCCTCAACTTATTTAACCGCAGAGTTCGCGATGGAGGAGGAGACTATCACTGATTCTAATCTATTGGACAAAGAATGAAACAACTTCACGAATATCATTTTAGGCTCTTGACAATGAGATATCTAGAATACAATCCTCAAACCAATTATTTACGGATTTAAGGATTATTAACATTCAATACATTTCTATAATTTCATTCTTGCTGAAACCTTGGCGCCTAACTTATTCAACATATACCAAGTACATAAATAGGTTTAACAAGACCGAGCCTTCTCCAAGTAAGAAACTGTTCCGGCTAGGAGGATTCAAGCAATCCCTTCTTAAAAGGTAGTTTATTAAATAAATAAGCTGCCATTACAATACCGGCGATACCTATTCCAAGAGAAGTTATCAATATCATATATGAATTATCTAAATTTTTTTGTAAACCATTAATTGAATCTTGAATATCGGTCATTTCTTTCTGTGATGTATTCAGATCATTTCTAGTGTTTTGAACGTCATTTGATAACTTACTAATAACATCTTGCACTTGGTTATTCATGTTATTTGTGTTAGGCGCATCGATCGAACTGTCGGGGAAGGAAAGAATTCCTTTTGATTCTACATCTTCGATGATAAATTCACTATCCACTTTTTGTCCCTTTACATCACCTTGGAGCAATATATTATATGGACCAACTCTAGTTGGAATTATCTTGGCCTCATATGCACCATCCGTTGTTGGTGATGGTTGAAAATCTAGTTGTTTTGTCATAGTTCCAAATTTCACAGACGACGAAAGATTTGCAAGCGCATTCAGAACAGGTGTTTGATTACCACCCACTCCTTTACTTACCTGCAGAGTTATACTATTTAGATCAGAAACAAGTGGAGGTTCTGTTAACCATCCTACCTCAACAGTGGTATTTCCAAAAGTCTTACTAATATGTGCGAAGGAAAAATTAAGATGACCTATAAAGACTATGAATGATAGTAAAATAAAGCAAGAAACAAGAATAATTTTAGTCTTTACCATTACCTTAAATTACATCTTCATACATGTTATATCCTTTATCCTCCTGATTCGATTGGTGTACTAGAAAAAAAGGAATAATAAAATATTCAAATCAGTATAATTTCCCTAGATTTAAATTGATTCTTAATTTTGGTTTTGATTCTATTTTTTCATTGTCTAATAATAATTTGCATTTATTCATGATAACATGTTTGGTGACCCTCCTGGGATTTGGTGCTATCCACACGTCCTTTGGACACGCATTTGTACTGAATAGCAGTCCCTCACAATCACAATCTATATCAGCATCTCCACAACAGGTAAATGTATTCTTTAGCGAGCCAGTTGACTTACGTTTCAGTGACCTCAAGGTTCTGGATTCTAGTGGGAAGCAGGTAGATAAAGGTGATGTCCGTCACTTGCAAAATGATGAATCTACATTAACAGTTTCTGTACCATCATTGAAAGATGGAACTTACACAGTATCTACTAACGTTCTATCTCAAATTGATGGTCATGTGACAGATAATGCATTTGTATTTGCTATTGGGCAGGCGGTGGTCGTACCTAAAAATGTATCAACTACCACTGAATCATCAACGCTCTATCTACCAGAGGCAATGGCAAGATTTCCTACTCTTCTGGCACAGGTAATGATAGTCGGGGCAGCATTTGGAACCCTTTGGATCTGGAGACCAGTCTCGAAAATTACTTCACTTGCTGAATCTATTTCTCGAATTAGAAATAAAGTAAGCAGAAGTCTCGCTGTTTACTATGTAGTAGCTTCTATAATATTGGTTTCTTCAAATTTTGCTATACTATTTTTTCAGGCAATTGCAATTAACGGAAGCATAATTGATGTACTTGGAACCAGATTTGGGACTGTGTTGATAGAACGATCAGTAATTTCATTTATTCTTCTCGGTCTATCATTATTTAAATTAAGACAATTTAGGAAGAACAAATCATATTCATTTTCAAGAATGGAGAACGCAGGCTTTTTAATAATGGGAATAATTTTACTACTTACTACCAGCTTGATTGGACACGGTGCATCAAATAAACAACTAGTGCCAATAATAATTGATTTCGTACATAATTTGGCTGCATCCCTCTGGATAGGCGGCACTTTTTATCTTGCATTTGTCCTAATTCCAAAATTACAAGAATCAACGATGAATTGGTATTACAAATTGGGAACCATTTCAGTATGGATTCCACGACATTCGGCATTAGTAGTAACATTATTGGGTATAATATTTATTACGGGTCCGTTCCTATTGTACATACTTGAAGATAATTTAAATTTAGTTATCGGTTCCTTATATGGTACCTTTTTAATTGCAAAGCTCACAATAGCAGGGTTGATGGTTATATTGGGAGGATATAGCAGCATATTTATTCAGAAGCAGGTCGTTAAATCATTGAAGATAGGACAAGTTATCGGGAGCAAATCTATCAATTCCGAATTGTCACGTGAACAATCAGATAATGAAAGAAATGCAGGGTCAATAGTCAGTAAATTTAGAAAGGCTCTTGTGATCGAATCCATACTTGGAATTGCACTCCTTTTAAGCGTAGGTCTATTGGTAAATACTGGCGTTCCGGAAAGTGAGGTACAGGATCGAGCACAAGCAATGACGGAAGCAGCAATTCAAAATGTACCATATGAGACAGCGAGATTTCTGGATAATGGTACCAAAGTTGACTTATCAATAACACCATTTGAGGTTGGGAATAACAATTTCAAAGTGTCGTTTTTGGATACGAATGGGGAACCTATTGATGTACAATCCGCCGAAATAAAATACAGACAAATTGAAAATTCGATTGGTCCAATCACTGTGGATCTAGAAAAGCAATCACGAGGAATATACTCTGTTAATGCTTCATTTGGTATACCAGGCACGTGGGACATGGAAGTACAAGGTATCCCAACAAAACAAAATATGTCAGGTATTGTGGCTTCATTTGATAACTTGATTGTAAAACCGAACTTTGAGAAGCTAAATTTCAATGTTACAGAATACCCCATATCCAATACTACTATACAACCCTTATATCCGATTTATGACAAGAGCAGAAATTACATATGGTTTGGCGACACGATTATTGGAAGTGGCCGTATTTTTGCATTTGATATTAAAAACCGGAATTATACCGAACACAAGATTAATGGCACAAATATCGTAACTTTGATGACTCTGGATTCAAAGAATAATTTGTGGTATGTAGATCCTCTGACAAAAATTATTGGGGGTTATGATCCTTCAAATAATACTAGTAAATTGTACCCCCTTCCGAACTATGTTACTCCATCAGGTATTGCAATAGATTCAAATGATACTATTTGGATAACCTCACCAGTATCAGCAGAGGTTATGCGTTTTGATCCGTCTGTAGGTAACATTACTCTAAAATTGCCTCTCAAGGACAAAAACGCACGTCCGTTTGCAATTGTCTCAGATCCCGTTACTAATTTAATATGGTTAACTGATGAAGCAGGAAAATTAGCAAAAATCGATCCTGGTAATAACTATTCTATAACGGAATATTCGCCCAGTGGTAATAAATCATTATTAAGCCCTACTGCATTACTAATCGACAAAACCAGCGGTGAAATATACATTTCACAGCATGATGGTCACAGAATAACTGTTTTTAATCCACTTACTAAAATATTTACTGACTTGCCGATTATTAATGAAGCAGGGCTTCCTTTTGGAATGGCTTTTGACAAATATGGGAATTTATGGGTAGCCGAACATACAATAAATAAAAATGCAGTAATAGATACTCAAAAATCAAAGATCAGGGAAGTTCCCGTTAAAACACCTTCACCTTTTATACAATGGATCACTTCTGATTCAGACGGGAACGTATGGTTTGCTGAGCAGAGAGGAAACTCAATAGGAGTGATAGAACCTAGCTCAGGTTCAATGGCCCAGCAACAAATTCAGGAATCAATTAAGGGTTCTACTTCGAACACAGCTTCGATTGGTAAATTAGATATAAATTACCAGAATTTCGTTGCCCCAGCTATTCTAGTGGGGATTATAATCAGTGCTTTTATGTATGCTAGAAGCATGGTGGACCTTAAAAAAAATATTTCACTAGTAAAAGATCAATAGGTAAACTCTTGGAACTACCTTTCTTATATAAGCAATGCTAGTACATCCACTGTTGAAATGGAAATAAAACTGTATTAACAAGTACTGTTTATGCTAATTTATTAGTATGAAAAGACAAAAACAGGAGGATCAAAGATATGATACATTGCAAAATATGAATTTCACTTGATTACTAACCTAGCCATCTATCCATTATGGTAACAAACACCTACCTTTTTCATCAGCGAACTGAATCCATTTTCCACCAACAATCACTTCACACACAAATTCACTGTTTTCGGGTGTATTAGGATCTAATTCTGGTTTTGGTCCAGGTTCTAATCCTATCTGACCAATACACTAACGGAATTGCAGTAATTATAATAAGGACTCCTATTATTGCAACCAAATACATATTGTTCATTTCTTGCTTACCACTATTGTTTTACAAAATTGATGCATCATCATTCCGCATAGGCAACTTGTTGTACATGTTGAATTTTTGTCTATTTCATAACTGGTCACAAAACTACTAAGTTCGGAGCATTTCGAACACTTGTAGATGTTTTTGTATTTCATTTGTTATTACCTTCGACAGGTGCTAAAGGAATCTTATTGTCAATTGCTGTCATTTCTAGTCGTAACCCCCTTCATGCAAATATTTCCTTCCAATAAGCGATAATACTGCTAAAATGCCGCACGCGATTGAAATAGCGATTATTTCTGTCATTTCTTAATTTATCCAATTGCTAATTGTTTCAATTGTTTGGAACGATTTAAAGATAGAAAATAAGGTTTAGAAATGAGTATAAAGGAACTCATGGAAAGCCGGTCGAAAGATGAACAAGAAACAACCAAGCCTGCCACGAGTTGCCTATGTTTAGACGTGCTACTCATTTATCTAATTTATTTATTAACTTTACATATCAAATGATCAGTTATTGTCTGATAAGTATCTTAGATCGGGCAGAGACAAAGCGCTGCTTCCAGAAAACCAAAAGTGAATTAAATAAAAGATTACAAAATATAAACGCTTGAAAATCAGTATTTTATTATTGATTTCTGAGCGTAAAAAATGCTCGTTTTCTGTTAAACCAGTTATATCTATTATTGAACCACTGTTGTACGATAATGTTCAATAATGTTTGATTCTTAATTTACTTGTGCTTGGTTTGCTTGTAACAGGTACTGCGATTCATCTAGTCAGACGCGAACATTAGACTGGCCAGTAATGGCCAGTTCTATTGAAGCCAAAACATAAGCCAAGAAAACGGTTATTTTTTGTTCAAATAAGGGTAGATTCGATAAGTGTACCAATTAATTTAAATCTGGTAACAGTAATACTGCTTACGTGCAATTGCAGAGAAGATATAAGATACTAGACAATAAACTCAAATTCTTTGCACTTACTACGGTTATAGTTTCTTCTCTCCTCATACCCTTGACTATACCACATATTTCGCACCAATCAATGATATACCATATTATTATTCATATTGTCAGCTTGAATATTTCAGTTTTCCTTGGGTTGGTTTCAATTTTTGCATATCTCAAAAATAGCAATATAAGAATGTTGTTTATGGCGCTGGGGTTTGTAACTCTTGCAATTGTAGAGGGAATAATGCTGTTATCTTCTACAGGTAACCTAAATAACGTAGTTTTACCTTCTGTAAATATTGAGTTACCACACATAGTACTGCTTATAATGTTAACTTTATTTGGGTTGGGTCTCCTAAAGGCAAATTGAGCTACAAATTGGATTCGCTCCGTAATAATTCTTCGTGTGAGTATTTTTTTAACACGTTGCCTGAGTTACAACGAAAGTTATTATTGTGTATTGATGAAAATCCTGGAATCCGATATAGGGAGCTCTTGAGATTGATTAAATCTTCAAATGGAGTTCTTTCATATCATATTAATAAATTGGAAAGAATGGATCTTGTAAATGTAGAAAGAAAAAAGAGAATTACGAGATTCTTTCCACGAAATATTTCAAATGAAATCATGCAAATTCTAGGGAATTTGAGAAATCAAACATCTTATGAAATTATAAAATTACTTTATGAGAGGGGTCCAATCTCTCAACAAGAAATAATAAAATATACCAAAAAGGCCGCATCTACAATTTCATGGCATATGAAAAAACTGTTGGAAGATAATATCATTTGCATAAAAGACAAAGATATCACCTATGGTGGAAATAAAGACTTTGGGAGCAGGACTCAATATAAAAAAGTAAATTTATATGATTTGTTAAACAGAAATGCAGTAAATGATCTCATTGATAAGACCAATAAATACATCGATAGTTCGATAAATAATTATTCAGAAATAGTTGAGTCGTTCTAGATAATTCTTTAATTTTGTTTAATGGTTGTGGAGAATCTCTATATTTTATCACTTTAGATAATCCCGGCAAGATATTAAATCCTAAAAATACTGACTTTGGATTATAAACATAAATAAATATCAAACAGAGTATTGTATACCATCATGGATCCTTTAATTGAGAAACCCGAAAGAATAGCATTTATTGCATACAATATTGGAATATATGAATCAATTCAAAAATTTGCATCTTTGATTTTAAGCGGTAAAATAAATAATAACCTTGATACAAACAAAATAGCACAATTACTTTCTGAGACGATAACATTTTATGACGCAGAAATGATTTCTCAACTAATTAACATACTTATAGGAGGTAACGCAAAGTCCTCTATAGGAAGAGTTGATACCAATGAAGTAAATTATGTAATTAATCAACTGAAGGCCTGTGGAGTTCCTCTACCATAAACCCCTAATTTGAATACCATTTCCTGCACCCTTCATGAGTTACTTGATAAATATTATCACACATTTTATTATTCATTTGATGGAAATTTGTACTTACCATATGCGTCGTAGTTCAATTCTTATTGATGATAAAGGATAACTGTAACTATATTGATTTATTAGCGCACATTAGGATTATTCATAACCATAGCTTAGTCTTTTTTAAATATTATTCACTGATAATGTGAGTTATGGAAATTGGAATAATTGAAATGTTGGAATGGTATGTAGTTGGATTCTCAGTGACAGTAGGATCGCTCCACTTAATATCAAAACTAAATATTTTAAAGAGGGGAGAAAAGAAACCAGTGTATCTAGAATCGGTATACAAAACAGGTAAATAGGATCTGGAGTCATTAATCTAAATACATTGATGTAATATGGATGCACCTAAACATCTACTAGTGTTATGCGATAAGGACAATGGCAAAATTACGAGATATCCTGAACGTCTGCGGCAATTGGATAATGGCGTGAAACACTATTTTGTAGAAGTGACTGATAAGGATGGGATTCAATATGGATTACAGGCCTATGGGGAGGAGGCAATAGCGCTATACAAGGAAACAATGAGGGCTCTTGGAAAGAGTACTTGATATATCGGAAAAAAATTTTTAATTTTTTTAGATTTCTTTTTCGTCATCATTTTCTTTTGCTAATCTTAGGGAAACAGAATTTATGCAGTAACGTTTGTTTGTGGGAAGAGGACCATCATCAAAAACATGTCCAAGATGCGATCCACATTTTTTACACGTAATCTCAACTCTCTTCATTCCAAAACTCTTATCTGAATGAAATTCTACGTTACCCTGGTTGATTGGTTCATAGAAACTTGGCCAGCCTGTACCTGAATCAAACTTTGTGTCTGATTTGAATAACTCATTTCCACAGCAAACACATTTGTAAATTCCCTTATCCTTGGAATGATAGTACTTTCCTGAAAATGGTATTTCCGTTCCTTTATTGCGACATACCTCATATTGGTCCAGTGTAAGTTTATTTTTCCAATCTTCATCTGTCATCTCTTGGATTTTCTTATCATTTTCAAACATACTCTTTTTTAAGAAATATTGGTATAAAAAACAATTGGCAAATAAGACACGATTATTCATTACTGGAACTATTGCACTGAAACTTGCTTGCTTGTATGTTCAATAAGTGTCATCGATTATTTAAACACAATTCTAGTCATAATCAAGGAAAGTCTATTGTGACATTTTATATCAGGCTTTTAGATCATCTCTGTAGGGGCTGGTAGTTCAGTGGTACGAATGTTTGCTTCGCAAGCAAAAGGTCGTGGGTTCAAATCCCACCCAGTCCATAAACTACGTGGGTTCATATACATGACTCGGTACATAGTGAACAGTCGGCGTTGTGAAAAACGATGACAGTTAAATTAGATATATACGAAGGAGTGGCGCATGATTTTCAAATATTCCTACATAATACTACAGAATCCAATACATCTCTTTCAAAAATGAGTAATTTCTTACACGAGTATTTAGGTTATTAGATGAAACATGATGAATACATAGAGAATGTAACGAAAAAGAAGTAGGATCAATTTCGAATTCTCCTGATTTAACGATTAGTACAAATAGCCGCTACAGCAGCACCATAGCCTTCGTTAATGATTTAATATAATTTATTTCGTTTTCCTGCGTGGGGTATCCCAGTAAGGGCTTCTGCATTTAGGACAAGTCGTTGGTCTAATCTTTCTACTTCTACCACACCACAAATGGCCGCATCTATCACACTTAAGGATACTTGTTGTCAGATTTCCCATTATGAGTACGCCTCAACTGTCAGATATATAACCATTATGTTATCATGAATAGCATTATATCAATATCTTTAAATGTATATCGTTATATGGGTATACTCGAATGAAAAGAATGAAATTATGGAAGCATCTAGTAAAGACTTCTATTGGGGAGTCGGAAAAGAAATGAGTAGAGGCATTCTATTCACTATTATTCTAGCAGGGATTCTATCCATCATTGCAATTGCAAGTCTTGGATATGTCAATTTACAGAATATGACTAACATTCCAAGAGTAAAGATGACTAATACGACAATCGTTGGAAACGAGACTGGCGGAAATGCAACAGCACCAAATACACAGACAAGCTCAGCGTTAGAAGGCGACAATATGGATATGATTTCCGATGCGCCGAAATGCTTAGGATCAGCACTCTGTCCAGACTAGTATAAAGTTCCTTACATAGGACTAAAACTGGGCCCGAAGTTTGTGTCAAAAACAATTCACAACCCCTTGATCCCGATTTTAGCAATTAGCTGAACCCGCTTACTGGAAAGGTTCAAATCCCATCCAGTCCATACATCTATTTAGTGCTACAGTAAGGATGAATCTCATGTCAAGTGGGATTTGATAACCATGATAAATAAAATGAATTTCCAAGAATGCTCAAGTCTTATCCTACTGGAATTATCATTGCTTCTATACGGAATTCAGGTAACTATACTCGTAGCCAACTTTTTAGTCATTTAGGAGATCATATAATTTAAGAATCTAAGATCAATCGGCATCTGAGTAAATAGATCGTGTTGTGTAAGAATTTGATTACCTTACTATATTCGTAGACCAAGATCATTCAGAATTAATACTACTTCCTTAAAGTGGCGATCTATCTTATGACAAAACAAAATATATTGTAGCATTAGTGATGAGATATATACTAATATGATTATGGTTATTTTACAAGACAATGAATGTAACATATAATTTTTCAAATGAAGTTGTCCTGATCACAGGCGGAACGGGAGCTCTCGGAAAAACATTAGTAAATAAATTTATAGACTCTGGTGCAAGAACTATATCAACTTATCTTAATGAGAAAGAAGCAGAAAAACTAAAAACCACAAATCATAAGGTTGAACTAATCAAATTGGATATCACAAAAGAAGAACAGTTACTCAAAATGATACCAATAGTAGTTGAAAGATTTGGTACGATAAATGTACTGGTTAACGTAGTCGGAGGTTATGTGGGAGGGAAAGACATTACGGAACTGGAAGAAAGTGATTGGGACGCAATGATGAATCTGAATCTAAAATCTGCATTTATGATAAGCAAGCATGTGATACCTGTTATGAAGTCTTCTGGAAATGGTGGAAAGGTTGTCCATGTATCGTCGAGAACTGGATTAAAATCGGATGGCTATGATTCTGCATATGCTGCATCAAAGGCAGCATTGATAAGGCTTGTAGAATCAACATCACAGGAATTCAAACAATATAATATTAATGTAAATTGCATTTTACCTACAACGATAGACACAGAGGTAAACAGAATGGCAATTCCAAAAGCGGACTCTAACAAGTGGTTATTGAAGGAAGATCTAGCTAATGTCATATTATTCCTCTGCTCTTCGGATTCGAAGGTGATAAATGGAGCTGCTATACCTACTTATGGATTATCGTAAATAAATTTTCGCTAAAGGATTCTTACTGAAATTTACAATTTTCATTATTCAAAAAGTAGATAAGGAGAGTATAGTTTGCTATTATGATCTTCTAGAAGGTAACTTGTTCATGAAATTAAATAAAAAGGGATAGTGATAAAAGTACTGTTCTTTAACACTCAATCAATTTCCATTATCCTGGTTTTCATTACCCGTGTTTTCATTACCCGTGTCTCCGTCTCCATTACCCGTGTCTCCGTCATCTCCATTTGGCTGGCTGAAATGATCCATTTCTACGTCTCCTGTTGCCAACTGGCCACGAATAGCTCCATCTGGATTCTCTTCAGTATGTACATTTACATATGCACTTCCATTGTTTATTAGACTCGCCAGATCGGGAATTTCCATGCCTTGTAGAGGACCTTGCAGATCGTCATTACTTATCTCCCCACTAAACCATATTGCAGGGTCGTCTTGATTTTCAGCAGATGCTTCCTGTGATAAAGGCACTACTATCTCTCCATTTTCGCCTTCACTACCATCGTGTATATGGGCAGCAGTTATTTCCTCAAATCCAGTAGTATTTACGAAATAGGAAGCTTCTGAGCTATCGTTATTGAATAGAATTTCAGCAGTTCCTGTTGCGTTAGATTCAGTTGGAGGTACTTCGTTTTGTCCTGATAGGTCTGCTGTGAATCCATCTCCTCCTTGTTCTTGAGCTTGGACTGATGGCGAAAGAGACATTGCAAACAATGTCATTGAAAGTGCTATTGCGATCGTATGGATTTTTGCTGTAAATATGCTTGTTTTCATCAGATTAACTGACACAACATAGCTAATTAAGGATTATTAAAATTAAATAAAAATTTGTTTTAGCTTGACTGGTTTTCGACGAAGTAATGAAAAAGTGTAATATTTTTATAATTTGTGGAGCATTAATAAACGCGAAATTAATGGGAACTTGGCATCCCAACAATCCTTTGCTATACTCTTCTCACCATTTGGCTGTAATTTGTGGTATCGTCTTTACCAAAATAGCTCATAAACTCATCAAGATTCATAACCAAACCATAGTAGTTACGAATATTATCAAGTGTTGAATTGTAATGGTCTAGGTTATTGGACGCAGTAGCATCCGAAATTAACACAATATCATACCCATGATTAAATGCATCTCGTAGAGAAGATTCTACGCATATGGATGTATCAATTCCAGAGAAAATTATTGAATCTATCCCCAAGCTTCTTAACCAGACTTCGACTTCGGTATCTTGAAATACAGAATCTCTCCTTTTGATAACCACATGATCATCCAAACTTGGTTTCAGATCGTCAACAATTTCAGCATCCCAGCTTCCTCTGATGCAGATTGGTCGTCTTTTTATTCTTTCTTCTCGAGACTTAGGTAGTATCTTGTGAGATCTGGTCAACAGGTCAATTCCAGACTCTTCCCTAACTGCTTGAGAATAAAAAATTGGTATTTTGACTCTCCTGCAATATGCTAAAAGATTTTTAAGACATGGAACAACTTCGCTATATCTAGATACATTTAGTCCCATTAAATCATAGGAACCTCCCTTACTTACAAATCCATTTTGCATATCAATGACCACCAAGGCAGGATTAATTTGGTGATTTTTTATTTTCACAACTAAAAACTCTCTAGGGGATTATAAAATTATTCGTTCACAAATCACAAATTAAATATCCATTCTAATATTAGTATTTTTTTCAGAACTTAAAAATAGAACTAATCCGCTTTTGAAACAATACATAATATATACACAATTGTCTTAGTAATCATTACTGGATACTTATCTGTAGTTTGACAGAGGATTCAGTAAGTTCAAACGAACTGTCCAAATTTAGTGTGTTCTTTAGTGTTGATTTTAAATAACCGTGGAGAAACTGGGAGCCTTTTTTTCCAAGTCGGTGCCTTATGACAATAATTCGGTTTTCATTCTGATTAGTTTCATCATACGTTCCCAAAAATCCATACCGACAAATTACTTTTTCAATATATTCCAATACTGATTCGAAGGTTAATGTTTTTTTCCAAAAAAGTATTGTATCACGTGGAATAATTTCCCCTGCTGATACTCCGAGACCATATATGTCCTCATTAGGATAAGAATCAAAAAGTGACTTTAGCAACTCCCTATTTATGACTACCAAATCAATTTTGGAAAGAAAGCGAGTGAATTCTGAATAACGTTTGAGAATCATATTTACTAGAGCATTTACAGAAACTCCCATCCTCTCTGATTCTTCATCCAGTACTCTTGATAATTCTTTGTCAACGCGGAATGACCTTGTAGTAGATGTAGGCACAGTAATTCGTAGGCTCCTCTCAAACATAAATGTGTTGTTCTGCAACCAACTGTGTTACACTGCAGTACAGCTATGGCTATTCTTACATCTGTATACCTACTGCTTAAGAGTAAAATGATACTGCAATGTGTTTATGAGTTTTGCATTGAATAATTTTTCAAAAGAAACGAATACAGGTGATCAAGATAATTTAGAATGCAAAGACTGTAACAGTGAAAGTACTGTTTTTGACCACGGTACTGGAGAAAAAATTTGTAGCGGCTGCGGGATTGTTCTTTCTGTAGAAAGAGAATACATTGATCCATTACTAGATACTAATACTAATTTAAGTAACATGAATTTAGGCACCCCATCATCCTTGGCTCATCATGATAGAAATCTGTCTACCTTGATCTCTTATTCAAACGTGGATGCAGATGGTGTTGCAATAAGTGTTGATCAGCGTTCCGCAATACAGAGGATGAGACGCTGGAATAAGATATCTAACAATAACAGAAGTTATCATAGAAATCTTAAAAATGCATTTGCTGTCCTCATAAGAATAAAAGATAAGCTTTCCTTGAGTGAGACCATTGTAGAAAAATCAGCTTACTACTACAGAAAGATTTTGGATCAAAATCTGATAAAAGGGAGATCTATAAAGGGATTTGTTGTAGCATGTGTATATGTGTCATGCAGGGAGATGAATGTTCCACGAACTATAGAAGAAATTGCTGAAATATCAGATACAGACAAGATCTTTGCTGGAAAATGTTATAGGCTACTAGTCAGAAAACTCAAAATTCGACTGCCTTCAATAGATTCAACTTCTCACTTGGCTAGAATCGCTAATAATGCAGGGATCAGTGAGAAGACCCTCAGACACGCCATTCAAATGATGTCAATAATAAGAGATGATCCAATTTCCTTTGGAAAGGATCCATGCGCTGTCGCAATAGCAGTATTGTACGGAGCGTGTCTGGAAAAAGGAGAAAAGGCTAGTCAATCTAGAATATCTTTGGCCGGAAACGTTAGCGTGGTGACATTAAGGAAAAGATTCTTGGATATTAAGAAAATCTTTCCCAACATCCCGAATGGACCCAATGACAAGTGACAAATGATAAATCACATTTGAAATAATCTTGTAGATTCCCATCATCTTGGCTCATTGATTGATAAATTACTACATTTCTCGATTAAGCAATTGACATGAATTTATTTTCTGTTTCAATTTTGAAAAGGATTTGGTACTTTAAGATGTATTATTTTTACTTTTATTGTTATGACGACATTAGAGTAATATTATCGACTACCCAAGAGAAACCGTACAAATGACCAAGAAGGAAAAAAAACAATTCAACATTATGATTATTGAAGATGAACAAGATATCCTTTTGCTCTACAAGGATTATCTTTTGAGCAAAGGGCATAAAATAGTTGCCACTTCTACCACGGCAGATGAAATAATGTCAGACTATGATAGAATTCGACCTGATGTAGCGTTAATCGACTATAAGCTACCTAATGATAAAAATGGAATAGATGCAACGATTCAAATTTTAGATAAATATCCATCTGCCGCTATTCTAATTGTTACTGCATATGAGACCGTAAAGATAGAGATAGCTAAAAACTCTCTTTTCGACAACAAACGAGTAGAGGTTTTGATAAAACCGTTGAGACTTTCACAATTAGAAAGCTCCATTCTCGACATTGTCAACAAGAAGTAGCTTTCCGGTTTTTACACTTCTGTTTCATTGTGGGAATCTGATTTAAAAGGGACTAAATTTTCTTAATTATTTTGTTGGTCAATAAATTATCTTCATCAGAAGTATCGATAAATGTGTTTGATTTTCCAAAAATGCTCTCAAATATCCTATCCAAATACATCTGAATGTGTGGAGAGGTCAGCCATAATTCTTTGTTTCCATATTTAAATCCGTACCGCTGTGAACTTCCTAATAACTCTCTATTTTCAAGTTCGCGCAGATAACCAGAAGGGATTCTACTTTCATTGAAATTGTTTTCCCGTGCTATCTCGTCAATTATAAAATGTATTCCTGATCCGTGCTGGGCTGCTGCTTTGCTTCTATATGCTATGTCCTTTGGAATCCCTAATTGATCTGCTAATTTTCTATGAACATGTTTTCCAAGCTGATCGTTTGGTCCTATCACATTGAGTTTTGGATTGATATCAAAAGCGGTCTTGATGACTTGCTTGTCTAAATAAGGTTCCCTCATTTCAATTCCGTGTGCCATAGTCGTTTTATCTTCTCTTTCTAATGTTTCCTTATAGAGTAAAAATAAATCTTCTATCATGTGATCCCGGAGAGACGCATATCCTTCACTTGCGACTATTCTTGGATACCATGAATAACCTCCAAATATTTCATCCACACCTTGCCCAGAAAGTACTACTTTAACATGATCCTTTTTTGCCAAAGCCATTGCAGAGTATATAGGCAGTGCAACTTCAACTTGTAATGCGTCCCTCTCTTCAATCGCATGTATTATTTTTGGTAACATTTCCTGAGTACTGCGTTTGGTTATAACGTTTACTTTAAGTGTCAACTGCAGATCCTTAGCTACCTTATCAGCAAATAGAATATCCGAAGAGTCAGGAGTTCCGGCGTTATAACATATTACTTCCTTTACCATATCTTTGGCTAACCAAGCAACGAGGACGCTGTCTATCCCCCCTGAAAATATGATTCCTATTCTATCAAGTCCCTCAGTACGCTTCTTCATTGCCAACATCAATGATCTCTTATATGCTCTCAGAGCATCTTCAAGAGTGTTGTATCTGAAATTTTTCTTGTTAGAATCCAGTGTCCTAGGAGGCTCTGCAATTCTATACTCTCTTAAAATACACTTATTGCTTATTATAACAGCATGACCTGGCATTACCCTCCTGACCGATTTATTTCCTCCCAATAGCCATATCGCTTTTTGTTCAGATGCAAATGTTATTTGTTCAGGATCCTCGCTATAGTAAAGCTGCCTTACGCCTAATAAATCTCTGACAAGGGCTATTTCCCCTGTTTTATGATCCTTCACGGCAATACTATATACTCCGTCCAAAACTTTTGCCATTTTCGTTAACGCCGCCGCCAGACTTGGTGACTGCGCTAATTTTTCTTCTAGCAAGTGAAGTATGACTTCACTGTCTGATGTACTAACAAACTGATGTTTGGGTGATAATCTATTTCTGATTTGTTTATAATTATATATCTCACCATTATGTGCTAATGTTAGTCTTCCATCACAGCTTGTGAAGGGTTGCGTTCCTAATTGGCCACCGACTATTGCCAATCTTACATGGCCTAATCCAAACCTCCCATCAATATAAGGGGAGGAAAATTCAGATGGTCCCAAAGAATTGGGCTCGTTTTGTCCAACTTGTATTGCAACACCATCAGGACCACGATTATGCATACAAGTTAGCATGAGGATTAGGTCCTCCGTAACGCCTTCGTTATTTTTATTTAAGATACCGGCTATTCCGCACATTTTTTCCTCCGATTAACTGTAATATATATATGATAATCCAAAGATACTCCCTTTACAAATAATTGCTCAACATGATTTATCACTGTTATGTCGTAATTGCGTCTCTTTAATAATGTTCATATATGTAAGTTGACTAAAGCCAAATATTAAGTATTACAAAGAAATATGATTGATTGTTAAAATAACTTATATAATAGTGCTTTTACAGGCATCACTTTTTAACATATTGATCATCAGAACTTGGCATTTTATACTACAATATCATAAAAAATGTTATATTATATAAAAGAACAGTCTAACAATATCCATCCTAAATTTAGTAATCAATTCATTTTAAAGATTGATCGGAATCAGTGGTAATCTGAGCCCGAACTAACAATTAGTTATTTTGATATCTTAAGATAGTAAATATATAACTAGCAAATTGAAGCAAACTGGCATTTGAAGGTCTGACAGGTGCCTAGTCAATCTACATTTTTTGTGCCGCGTTATAAATGATAAGAGCGACATAATAATCTATGTGAAGAATTTCTGCCAAATTGCTCACTCTAGTATTAAGTATTTTGTCTTTAGTAAATCCATGAAGAGCTAACATCTCTTTGATCCCATCTGCAACGCGTAAATCATATATGTCCAGCTTCTTTTCATTACTAAGTAATGAATGGACCATCAATGCCGAATGCGCAACATTATATTTATACATGTTAGATTTTTCGCCAATACATTTTAAAAAAGTACAGTACGATGCAAAGTACGGTACGATAAGTATCGTATTATATTCCAGTAATATTTATAGAGTATACGAGCCTTTACAAAGTAATGCCTAGATTGCATATCAGTAACTCTAAAAGTGCTGAAAACCCTTCCTCTGCCTTAGCCGATAAGGACGATGACCCGGTTAGAAAGACCGTCCGGCCACTGAGACTTGGTCATTTAATAGCATTTAATATCCAAGAAAATAACAATCAAATTTCAGGATTTTTATCGATGGAATTTGATTATTATTCATATGATGGCAGCATAAAATATCGTGATATGCATTACAGTGATCGTAGATTAATTAAATACATTGAAGGCAACCCACGAGTGATGAAGAACATCGATTCATATCTCAGAAAAAATCTATTAGAATCTGAGTATGGTTTCAAATTTTAATGTCCATCTAGGATTGTCTTACATTTAATTTGCACATTTAGCCGACATATTTTTTTACAATTTGGACTAGATCATTTATCTTAATAGGCTTGTTGAAGAATTCATCGGTATGGATCTCCCTAAGTTGATTTCCCTCTACTTCGAAAGCTGTCATAAAAATAACTCTAATATTTGAGTCAATTTCCCTAAGCTTCTTGATGAATTCTACACCAGAAATTGGACTCATTCTAATATCCGATATTACCAAGATGTAAGAAGCATGATTTTGTTCAAAATCCCTAAGAGCCTCATTAGGATTTGTAAATGGACGAACATTAATGCCATTTAGCGTTAAAACTTCGGTAAACAACCCTATAATGTCGATTTCATCATCTACCAACATTACAAGGCTACGCTTCAACAGAACTATTGCAATATTCGGGCATAAAAAATTTCCCGATCTCTGACAATTTCAATTATCTTGATTTTGGTCTCATATTAAGAATTGACAGTTTTAAAATCACTGACATCAAGTATTTATCTTATCTAATTTTGATTCTCAATATCAAGTTGAATTTAGCAATATGGGCAATTTTTCGCTGTATCATTTCTTGTGAAAATAACGGTATTGCGCAATTTATCTTAGTTTTCTAATAGCGGTTCTAATTTAAAGTGTGCTATTTTTTACTCCTTTTCTGATAAATCGGAAGTGTAAAAGTAAAAGTTGCACCTTTTCCATCCTTGTTGTTATATGCCCAGATTTTCCCACCATGGCTTTCGACAATATTCTTTGAAATGTACAAACCCCATCCAGTTCCAGATTCAGACCTAGTTGCAAATTTTTCAAACAATCGAGGAAGCATCTCAGGATTAATTCCTGAGCCAGTATCCTTTATTTCTACTACAATTGACTCTTTATCATGTTCTTCATTATCAGTTATGGTGTCAACTTGAGCTTTATAAACTGTTACAGTAATAGTCCCATTTTTGGTAAAATTAATTGCATTGGACAACAAATTATCAATAACCTGCTGTAATCTTGCTTCATCTGCATATATTATTGTAGGAATTTTCTTTTTCAAATCGAAGATTATCTTTACGCCCCTTTTCAGAGCCTCCTTCTGATGATCTTCAATAACCTGCTCTACCGTTCGGTTCAAATCAAAATTTGATTTGAATAATTGCAAATTCTTGCCTTCTATCCTCGACACGTCAAGTATGTCTTCTGTTAACTTTTCCAATCTCCTTGCATTTCTAATTATTTTATCAAAATACTGATCAAAGTTTTTCAGATTTGCATGAATCATTTCAGAATAACCCAGAACTGATTGTATTGGGGTTCTAAACTCATGGGCGGCGATGTCAATAAACTCTTTTTGAAGTTTGTCATGGTATGTCAGTTTTTCAGTCGTTTCTTGTAATTCTTTTGTCTGAATATACACAACCTTCCTTAATCCCTTGTTCCAATAAGTTATAACAAAAAAAAT
>DATCWH010000043.1:0-46838 GCA_036566445.1 Nitrososphaeraceae archaeon | reverse complement strand
AAAAAGTTTTGTATTCCCTCAAGAAATAGCACGTGATCTGTTGGACTTTAAAATCTCCCTTCTAGCAGTTGAAGTAAAATGAAAATATCTGTCTCATTGGTTTTATTGTCAATTATTTTACCAAGTTTGGTATTAACAGGTGTCTTTGGTTCCCTTCGATAGTAATTCTAGTTCGGCTGAATCACCAAAGACACTTAATGGCTGTTATGCATTTGTGGCACAATTGTTTATGATGACGTCCATGTTTTCGCCTTCGCCTACTACAATTGATTTACTTGACCCAGAGATTAAACAGTATATAACGAATATTTGTAACTGGTATCATGAAAAAACTGGAGTATGGGTTAGAACTTAAAATATCAACTTTTAATTCATGCCTTTGCATAAAAGCCAGCCCTTCTCTCATATATTTGTCCATTCTGCATTGCTTTTCTTATGAATTCTTTGGCTTCATCTTCTGTGAACTTCCCACTTTTCACAAGTTCATTAATGAAATTCTTTTCTTCTACATCATTCCTGTCTTCCCCGGATAAACCGTTAAAGACATCTGAGAATGTTTTTAATTTTGAGGTTTCGCTAAGTGGTTTTCCATGAAGAACTCCCAGATCCACTTTTCCCGTATTAACATCTACACCTACAGTTTCCAACATTTGTGAAATGAGAAATTTCGCTCTCTCAGCATCCTCATGATCTACACTGTCTTTTAATAACAATCTAGCTCTAGCAGTAGCAAGGCGCACCAGACCCTCCAGTTGACGAGGAGTTGCTGCTATCATCCCTTCAGAATCAACATTTCTCATCTTCATGTAATAATCTCTTAAAATATCAATTGCTTCCGTTGTTAGTTTCGGTTCTATTTGTTTCGCATATGCTAGATATTTACGGAATAGATCTATTTCTATAGCGGGTTGGGCTGCATGTTCTATGTCTCTATGGATTTCAAGTATGTGACTTGCGATGCGATTATCTTTTTCAACCTCGGCAGTATCTCTAATCACGTGAATGATATCAAATCTGGTTAGTAACGGTATAGGAAGTGGTTCTACGTTCTCTGTTATATTTCTAAATGGATCATATTTACCATATTTAGGATTAGCTGCAGATAGGATTGATGTTCTAGCATTTAGTGTGGCGACTATTCCCCCTTTTGCTACAGAACAAGTTTGTTGTTCCATAACTTCATGTAAGGCAGATCTGTCTTCTGATTTGATTTTATCAAATTCATCGATGCATACAACCCCTTGATCGCCTAAAACTACTGCACCAGCTTCCAACATCATTATACCAGATTTATCACGAATTACAGCTGCTGTTAAACCTGCAGCAGTAGTGCCTCTTCCAGATGTATACAGACCTCTCGGTGCTATTTTAGCAGCAAATTTGAGCATTTCGGATTTGGCGGTTCCTGGATCTCCAACAAGAAAAATATTGATATCTCCTCTACGATTTGAACCATCAGCTAATTTTTTTGTTACTGAGCCTACAATTAGTAAAAGGATAGATTCTTTAATTATTTCATGTCCATAAATGTGAGGTGCAAACGATGCAACCAATTTGTCATAAGCGTCAGGCATACTGGCAATAGCTATGATCTGTTTTTCATCTTCACTCCTTATGGATACTCGGTCAACAGTTCTCCCATCTTTATTTCCAGCAAGTCCACCAAGATATTCTATATTGTTACCTTCCATTCGTAATCTAAAAAGACTTGTCCTTACTTGTATTGATTGTTCTTGTTCAATCCTCACTATTCCAGTCAATAAAACCCTATCTCCAGGTCTGCAATGATCTACAAGATCATCCATTACAGTAACTTCTACATAATGAGGAAGCTGACCTGCTGGTAAATCTTCTGGAAGTTCTTGAAGTCTGACAAGTTGAAAATCTGTAAAGGAACTATTTTCTGGGTCCATTTCAAGTTCTTTTCCATTACAGTTTGTACAAATTGTAGGTCTCTTTAGTGTAAGACCCTTAAGCTGGGCCTCATTTAGAGTATTACAATTTAGACAGGCATATGCTATTTTTTTAGCAAGTGGTTTTATCTCAGAAGTTCTGACCACCATGCCAGGAACGCTTATCAACTTGTTAATTACATCTGCATTTATCTCTCTAAGTCCCTTTTGAACCGAATAGTTTCCAATTCTTACTTTTATCTTATCCTTAATTTCTTGAGCATAATCATAATGAATCTCTCTTAATATCGAATATACAGCTTTGTTAAAGGCGTCAAACATATCATCAGGTGTATCGGTAATTAATTTTGTAAGTTCTGGTTTATTTGTGTCTAAATCGATATAATCAACTACAACAAATGTGGAATTTGATGCCATCATATTGTTTATTCTGTCAAAATACTTGTAATTTCCATCCCTGTCTTTGAAGGCACGTAGAAATGCTTCTAGCTCATCTGAAATTGCCGATGTAGTTTGTTGTTTTTGTTCAGTCATCTACTTGTTTAACACCCATTCCTTAAAAGCTAATGAAGAGCTGTGAACAAAATTATAAAGCAGTCTTTCCTCTGCAGATAATTTTGCTTCCATTTCTGCAGAAAGTGGCGAAGCAGCAGCTAATTTTACTATCTTTTCCAGTCTGGACATTACAAATGAATTAAGGGATACCTTAAGATTTTCTCTTTCTTTTTCGTTAAGACCTGTCAGAAAGTCCTTGACCCTTATGTAAAAGTCGCTATCTACACCTGATATGTCATGTGGCCTTGATATTCGTTCTCTATTCAATGCCTTAGAAACATAGCTTGAAATTTCATTATCTTGAATATCAATCAAATTTTTTCTAGACAAAATCTTTGTAAGCCATCTTGGCAATAACAAGATATCACCTTCTTTAGCATCGATTTTGATATCGTTAATAGATATTTTTACATCAGACTTGAATGTAACCCTAATCTCTTCAAGAAGATATTCTAGTAGGTATGTGTTTTTTATGCCTTCAAATAAGCTTTGAGTAAAAATGGCGTTTGATGACATTATCGGGAATATAGTCTTAGAATAGCTTGTAAATAAGGATGTTAGAGGACTGAATAAATAACTGATAATTTGAACATCTTACATGCCACAAGTAGAGACAAAAAAATTGTCTGATTTAATGTGGGTAGAAAAATACAGGCCTATTAAATTAGATGATATTGTCAATCAAAAGGAAATTGTAGAAAGTCTAAAGAATCTAATGAAGGAACCCGCTGAAATGCCACATTTGTTATTTACAGGACCTGCTGGAGTTGGCAAAACTACGACTGCTCTGTGTATGTCAAGACAACTGCTTGGGGAAGACTGGAAGAGAGACACGCTTGAGCTTAATGCCTCGGATGAAAGGGGGATAAAAATGGTTCGAGAGAGAGTTAAGGAATTTGCCTCAGTTTTCAAGATTAGGACTAATGAAAGTGATGAAAGAAAATTTAGAATAATAATTTTAGATGAGGCTGATGAAATGACATCGGAGGCCCAGACAGCCCTGCGAAGAATAATTGAAGATAGTTCTGAAACTACTCGTTTTGTGATTATATGTAACTATTTATCCCAAATTATAGAGCCTATTCAAAGTCGCTGTGCAATTTTTAGATTTAAGAGAATTGAAAAAGAAACTGCAGAAAATCACCTAAAATCATTATGTAAAAAGGAGGGAATAAAGTATGATGATAAAGCAATTACTCAAATTTTTGATTCTACCAATGGCGACCTACGCCATTCTATAAACATACTGCAAACTGCGTCTGTGATGGGATCAATTACCGTTTCAACTGTGCTCGCATCATTAGGACTTTCTGGAAAGTCAAAGGTAAATGATATTATTAAATTGGCCCTGTCAGGTAAATTTAATGAGGCCCGGGTTAAATTACTTGAATTAACTGCAGTCTATGGAATGTCTGAGTTTGATTTTCTAAAATACGCATACGAGGCTGTGTATTCATTAAAGTTAACCCATCCTGAAGACTTTGCTTCTCTAATAGCTGAATATGATTATCGTTTAACTCATGGATCACATCCAGATATCCAGTTAACTGCATTTTTGGCTCAGTTGTCAAGGATTGGTGCCAAACTGTAGATAGATTAGAATTTTTCTAACGGTAAGATTATGAATTAAAATTAATCCAGTAAGCAATTGGCAGTAAGCAATAATAATTCTAGTGTTCGAGATTAATAATCCTCGTCAAATTCTTCTCCCCCATCTTCTTCTTCCACTTCGTCAAAATCTTCTTCGAGTTCCTCTCTTTCTTCAGCGCTCTTGTAAGGAAGATCAGCTTCACCAGCAGAATTACATACAGGACATTTAAATTCAATTGTCTGTCCTTCGAGGTCCAAAGGGAATTCCTTTGAGAAAACCTCATCGCATTTTGAACACACCAAAGTTGTCTGTATATTGTCAGTACTGAACTTGTGCGATTGTAATCTAAATATGGTATTTGTCATTCTTCCTACCTATTGAAATAGTCCTTTTTTATAAGGGTTATCGTGATTTTTACTATGCTGTGTGTATTTTAGGTTTAGAGTCATATATCAGAGCTAACAGATGTGCTCGTGCATCATTTTGGTCAACTAGACCACGATTTGCTATGGTTATTATTGTACTGTCATTTCTGACTCCGCGCATTTTCATACAAAGATGCTCTCCTTCTGTAATGACAGTTACCCCCTTAACTCCCATCTTCATTATTTCGTCTGCAATCTCCTTTGTGAGTCTTTCTTGAATTTGCAATCTCTTGGAGTACTTTTCTACTAGGCGTGCAAGTTTCGAAATCCCAAAGACTTTACCTGAAGGAGTGTAGGCAATGTGTATCCTGCCAAAGAAAGGGAGCATATGATGTTCGCACATGCTGTAAAATTGGATGTTTTTAGCAATAATCGAGTCAGTTTCTTCACTAAAAGTAATTTCCAGCTCAGAGTTCATGCAATAACCAGCAAAAATTTCTTCATACATATCTGCCATTCTCTGCGGAGTTCCCAACAAGCCTTCACGATCCGGATTTTCTCCGAGTTGCACTATCAACTCCCTAACGAGTTTTTCAATCTTTCTTTTATTAATTGAAGTCTTTTTCATATTCATCGTTTCCCCTCTGAATCATCTTGCTCCTATTACTTTATGTAACTGTGGTATAATCCTCACCTCAGGAAACATGGGTTGGACAATATCATAAATATCTAGAAGCTTATTAACACTTGGCTGATCTATGATATCACTAGGTTGTATTATGAAGCCCATAATGTCTGAAGGCTTTATTTTCTTGGAAATGTTGTATACCAAATTCTTGAAACTATCAAGCTTTGTAGAATTAGTAACTACTATTTTAATGTAAGTAGTTTTGCTATTTTGGACGGCTAATTCCAAACATCTAATCTCATTTATTAGCAAATTATCATAATCCTCATCCTTAACAACTTTAGAATCCTCAGTCTTAAATTCGACCTTACATATATCCATATAAGGTAAAATCTTACTAAACAATTCAGAATCAAAGCATGATGATTCTATGTATGTTTTCAGGTTTGTATGCCTTTTTATGAAATCTGCTAATTGTGTTACAGCTTCAATTTGTAATAATGGTTCTCCTCCTGTGAAATTTACCTTGTAAGTGAATGGTTGAAGTTCCTTTACAATCAGATCCTTAATTTCCTCTACCTGGTAATCAATTCCACTATCCAGAGGCAGGGCATATCTTGTGTCACACCATCTGCATTTTAAATGACATCCCGATAGTCTGATAAACAATGTCTTCTTTCCTATGAATACCCCTTCTCCTTCAATGCTAGTGAATATCTCACTAACTCTTACTCTTGTCTTATTTTCAGTTCTTTGCATAAATTGTTTTATCCTCTATACCTGCCTTAGTAAATGCCATCTTCCTATTTATACACGATTCGCATTCTCCACATTGCAATATATCTTGATGAATTTTTTTCCCATTAGAATAACAACTCCACGATTCAAATATAGTATCCCCAAGTATTTCGTGACCTAATTTTAGTAGCTCGTATTTGTTTATTCCCTCTAAAGAGGGAGACCATACAGATATTTTTCTTTTAATTCCACTCTTGATATTGTCTTCCTCCCCTAGATTCAAAGCATTTGTAATTGATTCAATAAACTTTGGTCGACAATCAGGGTAATTAAAATCATCAGTATGTGCGCCGAATACAATCATATCGGCATTTACACTAAATGCCCAAGCTGTGGCAATAGTGATGAATATCGCATTTCTAATTGGCACTACAATACTATAATCGAATTTAGAGGGAATTGTTACTTTATCATTAGTTAGAACGTTTGAATTACCATATAATTCCTTCATAAAATTAATGTCCACAATACGGTATTCGTCTGAATTCAAGGCTTTGGCAAGCTTTTTCGACCGCACTATCTCGCGCTTAGCTCTTTGGCCGTAAGAAAAAGTAATAATCTTTATTGCATATTTCTTGTAGCTTTTAATATAGGCTGTAGCACAAAGTGAATCCAATCCACCACTCATTATACATACGGCAATTTTTTCATCTTTCAACTAATGCATAGATACCTCCCACACCATATGATATCGCTACAAACAGTCTGGAAAGGACCAAGACATGTTGATGGACCAGAATGGAATTCAGGATCGTGTCAAGCAAAAATAAAACGGCGATCATAAAGAGAGCAATTATTCCAACAACAAATTGTTCCTTATTATCATAATTACTATATGATTTAATCAATAGATAAGTGGAAATGTTACCGGTACCAATTCCTAAAAGTATGAGGTACTGTGAAAATGAATTAAATACAGGTATGGCCAAAAAAGGTCCTGCCCAGCTTAAACCATTAATTATTTTTGCATGAAGTGGCCATTTTATGCTATTTTTCATTCTGTTTCTTATGGAATGAAACAGATTCTTCATTTTCGTAAATGTTATTCCCAAAACCAAAGTAAATATTATCACCCACGAAAGTAGTTGATAATAAATTGGAGTATGATAATTTGATAAGAATTCGTTAATTATTGTTCCAGTTAGAACTGCTATTGCAATACTAATAAAAAGAAAACCAAAAGCTCTAGATTCGATCCTTTGATTCCGATGCAATGGTCTATAAACTTTATTTCTTTAATTTAAAGCATTTAGAAAGCATTATTCAATAGATAAAGCTGACAATTAAATGTACACAGTTAATACTATGATCTAGGACTTATTTTCATAGTAATGCATTATTGTTGTTTTGATCCGCATTTAGGACAGAATTTTGATCCTGCTTTTAGAAGGTATTTACAATTGTAACAATGAGTCTGGTCTGCGACCTGTGTGTGTTCTTTAAACATATCAGTAACTGCTCCACTTGGTTTGAACGATTCATCAGTATCTGGAAGGAAATCAGATTTGTTTGTTTGATTGTTGACATCATTAATATACACCATCAATCGAGGCACAGTCTTGTTCTTTCCAGGAACATTAACTTGATCGCCTAACCACAACGCAAATTTTTTTAATGTCATTTCAGGAGTTGAAAATGTTAGAGAATGTGTGGACATATACTCTTCCGTGGCAGCTCTTCCATTGAAGATCTCCATAATAAATTTAAAACAAAACGGAGTTTTTAATTATTGCGAATTTCCACATTTTGGGCAGAATTTAGCTGTAAGAGGAATGGAAGAGTTGCAATTGATGCAATTCTTTTTTGAATTTTGGCTTTTATTTTCAGACCTAATTGGTATGTCGACAGGTTTGAATTTTGGTTCCGCCAGTTGGTCAGGTTCTGGTAATAGATATTGATCATTGTCCGAAGATCTGCTGTCAATACTACCACCATTGTCTACAAACGCATTGACTCCGAATCCAGAACTAGGTGCGGACTGTGCAATTCCGCCAGTTGGATTTTTTATTGATGACCCTTTATCCCCTGCAGATTTCATTTCCAATATTACTCTAATAGCTAGAAAATTTAACGCAGAGAGAGAAATCATAAATTTTGCAATTTTTCCGAAAAATTCTTTATCACCAATTTTTCCCTTTTTGTATAGTTGAGTATCATCAATAAATGACTCATAATGGTTTTGGGTCTCGTCTACTAATTGTTTTAGTTTTTCACTCAAACCTCCTAGCGTATCGACACCAAATGACATAATTAGTGAAATAGCTATGCAGTTTAATAAAAGTTTGAATACATCATAAAGGATTAAAAATACTTAATTTGGAAACATGCGATTTTATCTTTTTGATTAATTCAAATAGCCCCTGAATATTATAGTTTGTTTACCCGGCCTGAAATTGATGGAGGGGTGGTCTAGACTGGTTATGATACCTGCCTTACACGCAGGTGGTCATGGGTTCAAATCCCATCCCCTCCATACTAATAACTGATAAATTATGATGAGACTGGTTTGGTAAAACTGTAATGAAGTTACTAAGTAATCTTGGATTCTGTAGATTTGCTCTACAACACTTATTTCTCCAATCTCTGACAACCTTCAAACTGAGCTCAATCCCAAACATATCCTGGTAAACTGATGTATATTGGTGTCATTTTTGTTATCATAATAACTGTTGCTTCCTATGGATTATTTTTTTTCCTTCAAAGTGTCAATGAAATGAAAAGAGTATCCGTTTCAGAATGATTTACTTAATTCAGAAGTCTAATTTATTAAAATCATTTGTGGTAAGAAAAATAGATGTATTGATAGTATGGTTATACGTCAGCGTACATGGTAAATTCATGTGGGTGAGGGCGAACAGCTAGTTCCATGTGTTGTTTTGCAGCATCTTCAATTATACGTTCAATAACATGTTTACCAAATACTGCTTTCAAGAAGTCTGAGTCTGATTTTAGTTCCTCAATTGATTCTCTTAAACTTGCCGGTAACTGTCTTATTTTATGTTTTTCTCTTTCAGCGTCAGTCATCTTGAATATATCCGCGTCAACATGATCTTCTATTTTGGGATCATTTGTTTCAATTCTCTTTTTTATTCCGTTAAGGCCGGCAGCAACAATTGCAGAAAAAGCTAAATATGGATTACAGGAAGGATCTGGTGCTCTAAATTCTATTCTTTTCAAATAAGCAAATTTTTCTCCCTTAAAATGGGCGGGAATTCTAATTATTGCGGATCTATTACCAGTACTCCAAGCAATATAGACGGGTGCTTCATACCCAGGGATTAACCTTCTATAAGAATTTGTAGTGGGAGCAACGATGGCTGCTAGAGCCTTCGCGTGATCCAGTATTCCACCGATAAAGTATCTTGCAGTTTGAGATAGCTCAGCATAATTGTCATTTGCATCATAAAATAGATTTTTTCCGTTATTCCACAGACTTACATTGACATGCATCCCAGAACCGTTATCCAGTGCGATTGGCTTGGGCATCATTGTTGCTATCATATTATGCTTCTTTGCAATATTTTTGACAATATACTTGTAACTTTGAACTGAATCTGCAGTATTAACAAGGCTATCGTAGCGAATATCAATCTCACATTGTCCTGCAGTTGCTACCTCATGATGATGGGCATCACAAATTATCCCGAAACTAGAACTGAGAACATCAACACATTCATGGCGATAGTCCATGAGAGTATCTCCAGGCGGGCTTGGAAGATATCCTTCCCTCAATCTGAGTGTATAACCAACATTTTCTGTAGACCATGGGGCTTCACGAGAGGTTATTTCATAGCTCTGGCTATGAAATGAGGTCAATGTATTTACTTGAAGTTTATCAAAAACAAAGAACTCAACCTCTGGTCCCCAGTATGAGATATCATAACCGTTTTCTTTAACGTACTTTTCAGCGTTCTTAGCAATTCCACGGGGATCGGCCAAGTAGGACGTTCTCTTTTCCCCACCCGATAAAATGTCACATATAAGTCTGGCAGTGGGATACTTTTCTATCCAAGGGATAAGTGCATATGTAGAAGGATCAGGTCTTATGATTAAATCGGATTCATGAATCTCCGTGAAGCCTTTTATTGAGGAACCGTCAAGTTTTGGTAACCCGTCCTTAAAGTCCTCTTTTCTTAACATATTAGCTGCCATTGTGGTATGGTGAAATCTTCCAAATAATCCAGTAAACTGTAAATCAAGAAATTTTATTCCGTCTTGCTCGATTCTAAGTAGAACTTCATCACTTGTGTATGTTAAGGGCTCAATTTTTCCATTAATTATTTTATAAGGCAATCAGAACCGATTATATTATTCTCATAATTAAGTTTTAAATTGAGATAGTAAATCCTTTGGTTCGTAGAGTTTCGGAACTTCTTTTTAGATTCTAAAAATTACTTTATTAAATTTTAATAAACTGGCATTTAAATATAGAAATTAACAAAAAGGTAGAAATTATTGGCAGATATTATGGATGATAATAGCAAGAATAATTCAGAAAAAAAGATCGACTTAAATTTTATCCTGGAACTTCTCAAAAAGGAAAAGCAAATGCCAAAGATCCAAGGCATATCACCTGATAT
The DNA here is from genome assembly GCA_036566445.1 of Nitrososphaeraceae archaeon. GTDB lineage: Archaea > Thermoproteota > Nitrososphaeria > Nitrososphaerales > Nitrososphaeraceae > TA-21. Next base: position 36,408 of record DATCWH010000043.1, on the reverse strand, counting down.
TTATAGAAAAATTGCAGAATTAATTAAGGAACTTTCTATCCAAAAATATGAAGGCCTAGAATTAGATGTTCATAATGAACTGATTACATTATTAATATTATCTACAAAATCTTTGATCGAATTAAGAACCCGCAAACTTTCAGAAAATTTCAACGGTAAACCTTTGTCATACACTTCATTACCTACAGATGACTATTCTAAACTAACTGATGAAGAGAAGTATATTTTTGAAGAAGAAAGAAAAGTATCACAGAGAAAGGATTTGCTTTTACAGTCTTTAATTGCTGGAAATGTAAATAATTTGGATTCAATATCAAAAATCATAAGGTCCAAAATGATTCTAGTAAGATTTTTGGAATCGACGGACCAATTTATGGGAGTGGATATGACAAAATATGGTCCATTCATTAAAGAGGACGTTGCGATTATACCTTTTGAGAATGCAAGGTCGTTAATAGAAAGAAAAGTAGTGATAGAAATAAATGATTTACGATTTCACGGTAAGGAAACATAGATATTTGTTTTAATTATTAATGAATAATTAGTCTTCTTGCCTCATAATGGAGTCGATATTGATCAATATATTCTACTCACGTTCTACCCAATAATAGTATTTTTCGCAATCGGTCTTCTTGGCAAGAAATTTAAACTTGATGAGGCACTACGGTATTTTTTTCAAGGTATTGGTTGTCTTTTATTTGCAATTATTTATATTTTCATGATCCCAAGGGGAGGAGCACAGGGTCTTGCCCTAGTGTTGATATTATTTGGAATCTTGTTGTTATTTGTGGCAAGAAAGCGCAAGGTATCTCCTAAAGATCAAACCCTGCAGTAACTAACATTCTGAGCTTAAAATATAAGCTAAATTTTCGAATTTTTATTCTATGAATGAGAATACTTTCTTCTTCTATATTCAATTAATCCCATTAATTGATATCCATATTCTAAATTGTGCTTGACATGATTTATTCCGTGTGAACCATGTGGAAGGAACTTACCGTCCAACACATTTTCTACATACGTCTTTACTTTTCTTATTGAAATTGTTGCATGTTGTAGTTGTCTATCATTGAATTTTCTTCCCAATTCTTTTTCAATTTGGTGACTGAACTCCTCTGTTCCAATTAGTTTTGAATATTTTTGTAATTTACTATAGTTTACACACAAATCAGTTATTTTCTTATAATCTTGCTCTGGTATTTTTGCCAACAATTCATTCAGTTCATTTTTTTTCCTTCCTGTAATAACACTAAGGCTATTGACAAGATCTTTCTTGCTTAATGTATTTTCCTTCACAGAAGGAGGTATCAAAGCTTGTAAGGAAGAAATATCTCTTGATTTTTTTTCATCAGTCTTTTCCAGTTTTTGCACAGTGTCAACAATAGGCTCAGAGATATCAAACTTTTTATTGATGGTATCATGTATGTTTTTAAGATAATATCTTTCTAAGCCGTAAAGATTTACCTTTTCACCAGTTATATCAGAACCTCTTCTAATTATTGAAATAATATTCAGAATAATTTTTGGATAATAATATTTTAAATCACTATCTAGGTTATCGTAATTCTCCATTATATCTTTGTATATACTAAATATTGCATCGCTAACTAATTTATTCATCAATTGGTTTTCTGAGTTCACTATTGTTTCATAATTTTTATTGTCCAAGCCTGTAGCTCCGATTGTTAGAAAATCACAAAGCTCAGCTTTTGAAAAAACGTATTTGTTTTCATCACATATTACAACTATTGCCTTCATAATATTTATCCAAAATTCATCATTGTTAGAAGGTTCCAGATTTTTCACCAACAAGGAGGTATTTTGTTTTATTTTATAGTCGGTTATTCGCAATTCATCTAATGTTTGAGAAAGTACTTTTTCTGGATTGATGGTATTATTTCTATTTGTCAATAGTCGATCACTTTTATTATCCCATAATAATAATTATAGTATTGCTATTTAAAGTAAATTTCTAATAATTTGTTAACATTGTTATAACTTACCTTCTTACCTTGATTCAACTAGCGTGCCTTTTGATTCTGTCAGCTTTAAAGATACAATACAGATATTGTACGACACTCGTATAATACTTTATACAGTTTCGCAAAGTTATAATATTTTTAATATTTCTCCATTATTTTTTCGAATTACTGCTAAAAGCTGTTTCGAAACTTTATCCAGCAAATGCTTGACTTCTTCTATCTTGAATCCCTTTGAAACTAGTTGAATTCTTATCGTAGGAATATTATCAACGTAGCCTTGTGGATGGGTTTTTAAATATAACTTACCTTTTGGCGCTGATGCAACTATTTTTGTTAATCTGGATGATATCATAGCCTCACTAATTCCTTGAACATAGTAGTTAATCTCGTGTATTGTAAAGTCGCCTATTTCTTGTTTGATTTGAGGTAAAATATTCCTTGTAACTATACCTTTCATTTCATTTGGAACTCCTGGTAAACACATTATTCGTGTTTTATCAACAGAAATTAATACTGCAGGAGCATTACCGACAGGATTCTGAACTGGAGTCGAACCTTTTGGAATTATTGCCATCTTTAATCTTGCGTTATTTATTTTCATTTTTTGATGTCTATCGCTATAACTTTTTTTTACCATTTCTAGTGCAACATTACTCAATATCAATCTTTTTTTCAGTGCTTTACCAATTCCAAGTAATGTCTTATCATCATAGGTTGGACCTAATCCTCCGCAAACAATTATCCAATTTGGTTTCCTCTTAAGAGAATCTATTAAGGTCAAGTTAATTTCATCTATATCATCTCTAATTACTGTCACTCTTCTTACAAAACCCCCAATTTTTGTTATTTTTTTTGATATCCAATGAGCATTTGTGTTTAATGTTATGCCAGATAGTAACTCATTGCCAATGCATAAAATTTCAACACTGTACATTGAATATCTTATTTGAGCTAGAAGTGACGAATCTAGATATATTGAAACTTACTGGTGTAAACCGCATATTTGAAATGCAAACATAATATATCCAGCAATTCTTGTTGATTGTCTGAAAGGATAGAAATTATTCGTATCTTTTGGCATTAATTCATATTTTAATGCACCAGCCTCTGCCTTTGATATGGTTACACGTACTAATTGATTGCCAAGTATAGAATCCCAAGGCAATTGAGTAATAAATTCTTTTTTTGTAGCCAATATAGAGATTACCCTATTTGTATTAGTTTTATCTAGAATAACAGAATATTCATAATCATCATTTTCCTGAAATGGATCGTGAGTGGTGAATGGATCAATGTTAACATATTTCTTAATTCGTTCTCTCAAAGAGACTGATAGTTTATTCATAATTACTAGATCTGTTAAAGTTAGTATTTTGATTTGATTTGGAGAGGGAGACTGTATTTCGGTTGTTGATAACACAGATTGGAGTAGTATGTTAATCATATATAATTTTTGATCTTTATAAATAGTCAGCGGCTCAATATTTATAGAATTATAAGGATTATCAATATTAAATCCATTGCCGGGGTACCCAAGCTAGGTAAGATATACATGATTCCCTAATAGGGGTCAGCCTCGAGATCAAAATGAGAAACCGATGCGTAAGCTGATGTTCGCAAGAACTCGTGGGTTCGAGTCCCACTCCCGGCGCTATAATCTTGGGTTTATACATAATCCTTATATGCTGCTCCGGCTGGAATTATGGTGATTCCGTTGATGACTTCGCAGATTATGTTCTGTGATAAATCTCTTTGAATTCCTCTACTCTATCTTTCTTTCCTCTTCTTTTCTGAACTATATGCCACTGTTGGGTATAACGTGTAGTAACGTCCTCTAGACTGTTGGTGGAAAATGCTAATACATACTCATACTTCTTTCCCCAATTTTGTTCATAATAGTAAGGATGGTTAAAAGAAATAGGATAGTCCAAAGTTGAGTCAATATGTACCCATTTCTTTTTATCAAAGATTCGTTCCAACAATGGTCAAGGTAATCGTGGACTATTCTGGTTTGAATTGATAACGAATTTACAATAGCACCAAAGAGTATGGCCCATTCACTACACCTGCCGATTCTTGTTTCTGCAATACTTAATATTTTGTCATATCGTGGAAATGTTTGGGTTGAACCACATACATCACACATGTGAATTTCTGTTTTTCGAAATGTTGCTGTATTGTCATGTACAAGTTGAACCCTCATTGGTCTATTACATCCTGTACATAGTAGTTCTTTCGGCATCCACTTCATAAAGTCATTTTTGAACCAATGTAAGAGCGGCTCCAAAGATTTGCTCATCGAGAGTTATTTTTAATACCTTATTTGGTACTAATTGTTTGACAGAATCCAAAATTGCCTGGTCGTTATATTGCTCTGATACTCTTTTGTATAAGTCAAAAGTGTGTGCATATGATGAGAATTGATTCAAGTTACTACTATGAGATTTGGATACTCCCAAATTTATAGTCCAGGATGAAGCTTTAGAATCGCACGGTTACAATATGTTATTGCATGTTAAGACCGAGCAAACATTGTCAAACTCTAGTTATTCTGAAAGAATTGTCCAATATTAAAATAAATATAGGTATTTAATCAGGCCACTTCCTTTATGAGGTTTATTGTGTATTAGTATTTTGCAAAAATGGCAAGTGGGACTAATATTGATAAGGTGTCCAAGCTAATAGATGTACTTGATAAACACATGAAGGAAAAAAATTGCAAGCATACACCCAGAGAACTTTCAAAAGATTTTGAGAATTAACGACTGTTTTCTAGACCGTAATCTATTAGTAAAGTCGTTAATTAATGTTCTGTGGTTTGATACCGTATAAGTCCGAGAGCTTGATAGAAGGGTTCGAGTTCCACTCCCCAGCGCTTTAACTGGGATAGCAGCAAGTGTTATAGAATCTGTATAAACTGCCTTTTCATCAACAAATTATCAATTGAGTCAGAGACTGATCTATCCACATTGAGCAATTAATTCATTTTCATGTGTGAAACATACATGTTCGAGTTTTGTGTAGTCCTGAAATGAATATTTGCAGCCACACTGATATTCCAGTACTTTCTTCTTTGCCTTGTATCCGTTAGAAGAAGCTAACTTAGACATAGTGTATTAACATTAAACACATATATCAACTTTAATTGAGGGTTGAACCTAGACTTTGGCTTATTTTATGTTTTCCAAATTTTCGTAGTCTGTATTCGCTATAAGATTAGCTTAAAATAGACTACAATACATGAAATATGAGGAGTGTAAAATAGATTTATTTTCCAGTCTTATGTCATTTAGAAAATTATTTCTTGGTATATATAGTGGTATTTCTCTCCTTTGGACTGAGCACAGTTAGTATCTTTATAACATATACACTTGGAGGCACTCAAACAAATCAATCGGATTTTAGCTTCGCTGCTGCTGGAGACTTTGGTTGCAGTAAAAACGCCAATAGAACGATAACCAATATGTTGGACAGACGGCCAGAGGTGGTCATAGGATTGGGAGATCTTTCATATCAAAAATCTGCAGATTGTTGGTTTCAACTTGTTTCTCCATTAGATACCGATGGACGATTAAAAATTGCGATCGCAGATAATGAAATGTTTCCTGCTAAATTTAGTGAATATATGAAACATTTCAAGATGGATAGTCCATTTTATTCATTTGACTACGGAAACGTTCATTTCCTTTCAATGGCAACAGCCAAAAATAAAGTAATACCTTACAATGAAACTTCGGAACAATATGAATTTGTTAAAGACGATCTTAAGAGAGCGCATGAAAATAAGAGTATTAATTGGATAATTGTATATTCATTTAGGTCATTCTATTCTTCTAATACAACACATCCGGGGCTTGACGAATTGCAGGACCTATATCATCCTCTCTTTTCTAAATATGGAGTAGATATTGTCCTACAGGCTCACAATCATAATTATCAACGGACATACCCAATCAACTACAATGAGAGTAGATCATTTACCCCTACAATAACTGATAGAAATACTGAGAAATACGAGTATGATCCAAAAGGGCCTATATTTATTACAGTGGGAACTGGAGGAGATGATCTCTATAATTTTACTGGTCAAGCACCTTATGTTATAACTCAATTTCAGAGACATGGATTCTTGAATATAGATATATGGAAAATGGAAGAAGCTTGAATGGCACCTTTTATGAGAACAGAGATAACAGTGACAAGGATCACTTCACGATAATAAAGTAGGTAATGATTCATCATTCATGCAATTAACCTTCTGATGCTAGTATTTGAGGAATAAAAATCCAAATTGATGACGAGTTAACTGATTGTATACTGAATTTTCTCATTTCAGACTCACTAAATTTCATTCGTTGATTACATCTTCCAGTAGATATTTTGGTATTTTGGCCAATTGTTCTACTTTCCAATGACAGCTCCAACAAAACCCACAAACAACACATGTAAATTGTGTTCTTGTTTTGCATGATTTGCATTCCTTATATTCCACCTCAATACTGTTTCTCAAATACTCATGTTTTACGTACTTCTTTTTTTTCCCGATCAGTCGGGAATTCATTTCTATCTATCTAATTTATGTTGAATCCGAAATATAATTCTTCTTTTGTTATAATACCAAATTGCATATCGTTCTTTTCAGTACAATATAAATAAAAAAATGACAAAATTATTTGGTATGTTTTGATACCATACTGTGATAATGTAATTTTAATATTATCATTTTTTCTGATATGACTGCGATATTCAGGAGCAGTTTTTGAAACAATATTTAGTGTGGTAAACTGGTATATGTAATGTCGATATTTGTAATAATAATGTCGATATTTGTAATAATATTGACATCAACATTGTAAACAAATATGAAGAATTTGATGTTATTGAATATCCATATTTGATTATGATCTATTTCCACTGTCTCCGGTCGCCTTCTAGTAGGCCGGAATCACCATGTATTCTATCAATATGTTTGGATAACTCATCGTTATTGTTAAATTTTGATGCGCAATAAGGACATGAAACTTGAGCACTGTTGGACATTGCTATAATATCCGGATCCGTTCAAATTAATTCTTTTGTTTATTACTTCTATATTACAGAATATGCTAAAATAAAGTAGGATATTACACTGACGCAAACTATCTAATGTCTTTCGTAAAATGAAATCAAATCATCATCAGTTTCTATTATCCATTCTACTAGCGTATCATCTAATTTGTGATATTTTAGATGTTCTCTTCGTTTTTCTTTAATTATTTCTTCTTTACAGATTCCGCATTTCATGAGAAGATTTGGCACTGGTAAGGTCAAAGTACAATTTTAACATATATATCACTAGTGATATTTTCACATCATCATCCATTAGGGTATGAGTATTACAAATTAACCTATTGCTCAGAATACTAAAATCTATGATTGCCCTTTTATTTGCGAGGTTTTAAATGTTGAAGTAGAAAAAAATAAAAAAAGTAGATTAAAAAAAGAAAAAGTATCTTATTTTTATATTCTTTGTTCTTTTATTGAGGTTTGTAGAAGTTCGCCAATTTCATTGTGCATCTTCAAGAAATTCAATCCCTTTTCTGTTGTTTTGTAGGTTTGTGAGCCTTCAAGATATTCTAGTAAATTATTTTCAATAAGTACAGAGAGGTACTCTCTCAATTGAGCATAGCTAAGAAAAGCCTTGTACATTATTCTGGTTTTTGTTGCCCCACCATTTGCTGCTTCTAGGATCATTGCTACTATTTCTGTTCTACTTCTGTATTTCATATCAACATACACTAAACTTATTTATTTTAATGTATTGGCACAATAATCTAGAACATAACTACATTCACTGTGTATATTTGTTTATTATACTGTATGAATATGAATAATTTCCAGTAATATTGTGTCTATGAAAAAATAAGAAATGTTAATAATTCAGTTGGATCATTCGTCATCCATCAAGCTGTATCTTTTGTGAGCACTTCATTTAGCCAATTACCGTCTATCTCATCCTCTTTAGCATCACCAGATGATGACATTGACTTTAGTTTTTCGTCATTCTCAATATGATCTGAATTGGATTCTATTTCGCTAACATGGTCTATATCCTCTTGACTTTGGTTGTCTTCTGATTCATTTGAGACAATTTCTGAGTGGGGTTGAGTAATCCTTGAGAGAAAACTGTTTATTTCGTCTTTTTCCAATTTAATACGATCTAATAATTCGGTTGAATTTGTATCGATTTGTTGATATGTTTCTTCAAGAATATCATTACTCCTATACTGTAACTTTGCATCGAAAATAATCGTTTTGATGGTTGTACTTTGCAAATCCAATTCTTGTAGTCTTGAATTCAAAGTTTTTATGACATCTTGTTCGTTGCTTTCCAAGTCAACCAGTCTCTTCTCATATATTAAATGCAAAACTTCAGCGTCGTCCTTCATCAGGTCGTTTTCTGATACCAAGTTTTCAAGTGCCTTAACTCTCTTGAGTGTAAGATTTTTTTGTCTCAGTAATTTCTGTGCTTCCATTCGCCACTTTGGTATAAAAATCACATAGTCTCCCTGGACAAGCAATTGTTCATATGATAGCTGCTTTAATCCAATTGAACCACAATCCACACCGATTGACTCTATAGAACCATCAATATCAGTAACTAATCCGATTACCTTTCCCACATATGCGCCGTACATATCTTTTACCTGCTTTCCCACAAATTCGAGCTTTATGTCGCTCATGAGATTGAAGTGAAATTCAGATATAATGATGGCATTGTTAAAAATAATCAATAATTTAGTAGATGTTTTAATACTTGGTATACTAGTAGCTTGAAATAATTTATAAACTGAATAAATATGTATATGGATTATTTTGTATTAGTACTATGAATTTCAACTCTTCCTATGATTTTTCAGATAGAGAAAAATCTATACTTGATCAACATTTTTCAAATACAGATAAGAACGTATTTGTGATTACAACTCCTCGACAGGTCGATAGAGGCGCATTAATGTCAAGATATTCTCGATCGGATAAAACAATGAGAAAGATTTTTTTGGATGAATTTGTTACTAACCCGAACAGAGGAAAGGAATTCTATAGCAAGATATTATCAGAATATGGTGATGATTCTGTCGCGGAATTAGGAGAGGCACAAATTGCGGTAGAGTGGATATCCAACATTGCGGCAAAAAAGATTGAGGATCAAAGGATCGGATTATCTTATTTGGAAAAATCGTCTCGCTATATATCATTTGATAAGAAAGTTAGTAACATGTATAAATATTATAGGGATGACAGAATAATCAAATCAAAATACGCAGATCTATATATAGAATCTTGTGACCACGCATTTGATGTTTATAGTAAAAGTATAAATTTAATGCAGAAGTTTATCTCAGAAATTGAACCAATCGATGATTTTGTGTATTTTGATTCAATTTCAAAAACAGAAAAACCCTTCTCCAAGCTTGCGAATGTACAGGATGTGGAATTGGCTAAGAAAGTGTACAATAGTACAGTAAGATCCAAAGCCCTGGATATCCTACGTAATTTACTGCCTGCTTCCACTCTTACCAATTTGGGAATAACTGGAAATGGTAGGGCATTTGAATACCTCTTAACAAGATTGTACTGCTCTGAATTAATTGAGCTCAAGGATCTGGGTCACTTATTGAATTCTGAACTAGATTCTGTTATACCGTCTTTTATTAAACGTGTTAATGAAAAACATGGAAAATCTCTCCAGTCATTTATGATAAATACCAATAAGGAAATAACAAAATTGATAGGTAAATATCTTGGAGATATTCAACCTGATTTCTCGCCTCTGGATGTGAGGTTAATTGATTATACGGATAGTAAAGATGCGGAAGTGAAGGTTGCTGCTGCAATATTGTATGAAAACGCACATGGGCAATCACTTCATGACATAATGAAATTAGTTAAATCATTTCCACAAAGGAGAAGAAATGAAATAATTTTGGCTTACACAAAGTTTCGTGGAAATAGAAGACATAGACCGGGTAGGGCATTTGAGATGGTGGAATATTTATTTGAAATGTTTACCAACTTTGGGATGTTCCGTGACTTGCATCGTCATAGAATTCTTACTATGGAAAGGCAATTACTTTCAACTAAACATGGATATGACATTCCTAAAGAGATTATTGACTCAGGTATTGAGAAAGATTTTAAAGATTGTATGTATCTTTCTGATAATGCTTATCAAAATATTGCGAAGATAATGCCTGTTGAGGCTCAGTATGCTGTTAATTTTGCTTATAAATATCCATACTTTATAAAAATCAATTTGAGAGAACTTTACCATATGATAGAATTACGTACTGCTTCACAAGGACACCCCGATTATCGATATATATGTCAGCAAATTTATAAAAAAATCCATGATATTCATCCACTGCTTACGAAAGGAATGAAGTTTGTGGATCTGAATCGGTATGAGCTTGGAAGATTTGAGACCGAGAAGAGAAAAGAAATGAAGAGAAGGGAATTATTGTCTCCAAGTAACAAATAAAGCATTCATACATAATAAATGGTTATACTAGAGTTAAAACCACTTTTCCAATGATTGGTTCTTATTCTTCTCTGAATTTTGAACCTTTTGTAAGGCTGAATTAACACGATCTGTAGAAAAGTTTTTTTTACTACATAAAAATTCAACTATCTTATGATAGTCAACAGACTCAAATTTAATATCTTCATTAGTAACATTTGCAACTTTTGGTTTCAAGAAAAGTTCTCTAATTTCTTCATATGGAACATTGGACAAGGGTTCTTGAAGTTGATCGATATTTTCCAATTTTGAATATTTTTGAATTAGTTTCAATGCAGTCTTTGGGCCGATTCCTGGTATACCTCCAAAGTTATAGTCGGTTCCTATCAAGATTCCTACATCAACCAATTGCTCATTCGTCAATTTAGTATGATTAAGTATATCTTCGAGATGAAATATTTCTAAAGGTACTTCGATGTAGGTATTTCTATTGGGAACTTTCCTTTTACCACTTATTGTAATATTTCTTACTTGTCTTTTTGCACCGAATAAAATAGAATCATAATCCTGACTTGCACAAATATGCACTAGATTGGAATTGGTTAACTTTGCTGCAGTGGCTTCTCCTTCTGATGGAGCTTGTATTGTAGGTATTCCTAATAAAGAAAGCAATTTCTTTGATTCTTCTATCATTTTATCGGTCAAGATTGAAGTTGCTTGACTATATTTCCTTGCTTCTTCTAATTTGCCTTGAATAAGTGCTTTCTCATATTTTTCGGTAGCTACCTCCTTAATTTGATGTCTACGTTGTATTTCATTAATTTTTAATGGACTAGATACTCCATCAAAGACATAGACAAGTTTGATACCTTCCGCCAGTAAATTGATATTACGATAGAATAGCCCACTTAAGTGACTGGTAATTTCTCCGTGAGAATTAGCAAGAAGTTCGCCAGTAGATCCACGTATTGTAGCTAGAAATTGGTGAATAGTATTGAAAGCATCGACAGCGATTATTTTATTTGACAGATCACTTAATTTTATGTTTGTATAGGTCAGGATTGGTTTTAGATCTAAGCCCATTAACTGGATTATAATCACGCGATCTTTCTTTTTATTTTTTTTCTATTTTTCTTTTTTTGAAGGCAGATAAATTGGATAGTATTTGGAAAAAAGTAGATAAGGAAACTAGATTATTGTATTGGTCAATCATGAGTTTGCTTATGAATGTAAGTACTGTGGTAAGTGTGCTGAATGTTGCTGTCTTATTGATATTGCTGCTAATTTATACAAAGATATACATCAAAACTAGGGCGGTATTTACAATTGGTCTAATATTTTTTACAGTTATGTTATTGCTTCATAATTTAATAGCTGTATACGCCTACTTAGTTATGGCTCCACTTTATCCAGATGATTTATTGCCGTATTTTGTTGCCATACATATAGCAGAACTAATTGGAATTGTAGCATTGTTAAGAGTGACTCTGTGAATAATCTTACGGTAAGTCCAACATTTTTAATGAGTTGATAATAATATACAAATTACAGTTTTTATTAAAATTAAAAATTTCTAAAAAAATGAATGTTGGGGTTTTGGTTTAACCTTCTTCCCATCCCTTTGAGAACAGACCACTCTTCTTCAGTGGAATAGGCTGACCTGGTGTGTAATCCATTGGTCTCATCCAAAATATTGCTTTAGTTGGGCAAACGCCGATGCATGCACCATCCGAAATGCATCTTTCAGGATAGAATACAAAAGCTTTACCTCTCTTCCATCCTTCAACTGGTTTTACCCTCAATACATCTGGACCAAGAGAAGTACAAATTTCAACACATAGAGCACAGCCGATACAATGTTGTTCGCTAATATCTGGAAGTATTGCTACTGGCATTTAATTCACTTAAACTGAAAGTAAAGTCGAAACTATTTAAACACTGTGCTATTTTATAACACCGATATAAATAAAGGAGATTGGACAAATTGTGGACTCGGTAAATATAAAACAAAAGCTACAAATTATATTTTGGAAGAGTCTTAAACGTGGTTCGTAAAATCACAGTACTTGTACCAGTTATTATTGCAAGTATAATATTGGGTGTTTTGGGTTTAACATTTATTCCAGAAGGAATAAAGAATAGGAATTTAGATTTTTCAAAAGGAACAATAGTTATAAACAATCATTCAATTAGAGCGGAGATTGCCGAAACTCCTGCGGAACGTCAAAGGTGGTTGACTTTTAGAACCGATAAACTACCATTTAGCTCTGCGCTTCTTCTTGTTTATGATAAGTCTGATTTGTATCCCTTGTGGCTCTTGAATATACAATTCAATTTAGATTTGATTTGGTTTGATAATACAGGAAATATTGTTTATATGATAAAGGATGCAGTACCGTGCACCAATACATTAGATGCCGCTCAATGTACTTACAAGAATACGATACCATCAAAATATATTCTTGCAGCAACTTCAGGATTTATCAATTATCATAATATCACAAAAGATTCAAAAATAAAATTAGTTTCAATATAAAATTTGCTTTATATTGAAATCTGGTGTATTGTGAATATCATTTATCGATGTCTAGTCGATATATTTGTTTTATTTCCTCAATTGAAGCTTCATCCTCAAGGGTGCTAGTATCACCAATTATATCAGAGTCGGTGCTTATTGATTTTAGCAGTCTTCTCATTATTTTTCCACTTCTAGTCTTTGGCAATTTATTTGTAAAATGAATTTCATTCGGAGTAGCAATTGGTCCGACTGTTTTTCGAATGTGATTGACAAGATCCGTTTTTAATTCTGGAGATTCCGTATACCCTGTTTTAAGAACTAGGAATGCGACTATTGCTTCCCCTTTTTCCTCATCAGGCTTACTAATTACAGCTGCTTCGGCTATAGCTTTGAATGATACAAATGCGCTTTCTAATTCCATGGTGCCTAATCGATGTCCAGCAATTTTGAGTACGTCATCAGATCTTCCTAGTAGCCAAATATAGTTATCCGGATCTATGAGTGCAAAATCACCAGAATAATAAAATCCTTGAAATTTGTTCCAGTATGTATTAATATATTTATCATCGTTGTTCCATAGTGTCATTAACATACCTGGCCATGGTCTTTTAATGACCAAATATCCCTTGTTATTGGGGTTTACATCGATCCCTTTTTCATCCACTATTCCAATATCTACTCCTGGTACTGGAAATGTTGCCGAACCCGGTTTCATGGGTATTGTATCGATACCCAGGCATTGACTTATCATAATTCCACCTGTTTCAGTCTGCCACCATGTATCAACGATTGGACATTTTTCTTTTCCAATTACTCTAAAATACCATAGCCATACGTCAGGGTTTATTGCTTCGCCTACTGTGCCTAGAAGACGCAATGATGATAAATCAAAACTCTTAGGGATTGACAAGTCGTATTTCATGTATATACGCAAAGCTGTAGGGGTGGTGTATAGAATTGTGGCTCTATGTTTTTCGACTAGTGCCCAATATCTATCAGGTGTAGGAAAATCAGGTGTTCCCTCATAGATAACACTCGTCACTCCGTGTAATAGAGGTGCGTATACCATGTAACTATGCCCTGTCACCCATCCGATATCTGCAGTGCATAAAAAAATATCCTCATTTTTATAATCAAAAACCCACTTTGCCGTAGCATACAGATGTGTAAGATATCCACCAGTACTATGCAGTACACCCTTTGGTTTTCCAGTAGTGCCCGAAGTATACAGGATGTAAAGCGGATGAGTACTTTCGACAAGTTCAGGTGGGCAGTAGGATTTTTCTTTTTTGACCAGTTCATACCACAAAAGATCTTTTCTGTTCATTTTGATTTCAGTTGTTCCTCTTTTAAGAACAATTACATTTTCTACGGACGGAGTGGATGCAATTGCACTATCGACTATTTTTTTTAGTTCGAGTATCTTCCCGCGTCTTATTCCTAGATCAGCAGTTACGATAACTTTAGATTCTGAATCATTTATGCGATCAGTTAATGCTTGCGAACTAAATCCAGAGAAAATAACAATATGTATAGCTCCTATTCGACTACAGGCCAACATAGCAATAGGCAGTTCGGGAACCATGGGGAGGTAAATTGTAACTCGATCACCTTTTTTTACTCCTAAATTGCGTAAAGCATTTGCAAATTTATTTACTTCTACGTACAATTGATTATAGGTAAGAGTTCGAACGTCGCCAGATTCACTTTCCCATATTATTGCGGCTTTATTTTTTGTAATATTATTGATGTGCTTATCAAGACAATTTATGGATGTATTTAGCAAACCACCTGTAAACCATTTTGCAAAAGGCGGATTCCAGTCAAGAATTTTATCCCATTTTTTAGTCCATATCAAATTGTCTGCCTGCTGAGCCCAGAATTCTTCTATATTTTCTAACGATTTGGTTCTCAATTCTTGCAGAATTTTGCCTTGGAGATTTATTTCTAATGTCTTGTGCTCCTCATCTAATTTTGCTGAGCTTCTTTCCTCCATCATTCAAATGTGTAATTTGTTATTATTTGTATTAAAAGGATTGTGTGCAATACACAGATATTTAATTAACTTTTGAATGTAGTAGGATAAAATCAGGCTCAGATGTCATAGCAGGCTGAATTTCTGCACAGATTGAGTTCGGATTGATGAAAAAAAAATAAATCCATGCTATTGAAGAAATGAAATGTTGTTTGAATGGGACGAACAGATTAAAGCTCATCTAATGTGGATTTGGGGCGGAGAAGACGGTTTTATGAAAAGGAAGAGAGAGGGAATGCTGGTAGTTACGGAAAAAAAACTCATATTTATAACAAAGACCAACATGACGTACAGAATTCATGATGTACATTCACAGAGACAGCTTTTGCGACTTAAGGAGAAGAAGAATATTTATTTGCCAATAGAAGGTTACGGTATTACTGAATTAAAGAAGGATGTTGAAAAAAGTGATAAAAATATTGTATTCCCTTTTTCTCACATTTCGGATATGTATTTTCTTGAAAAGAGATGGGGTACGGAACTTAAAGTTAAGATCAATATTGAAAATAAACAGAAAAATTATAGCTTTGCAATTGTAAAGGGTTGGGTAAAATATCCTGCAAAGGATCCCCTACAGTTTCATCATGTGGACTGGAATCCAATAATAACATTATTCAAAATGTCATAAAAGTTTGTCTTGTTCTCTCGCCAACTAGCTAAAGTGAATCACCATAACATAAAGCAAATAAAGCAAATAAAATATATAGAATAATATTACTACTCTTGTGACGAAAAATAGAATCAAAGGTAGGAGGTTATTTCTTGTCGGAGTGGGTCCGGGTTCGTCAAAGTATTTAACAGATGTAGTAAAAGAAGTAATAAAAAAATCCAAGTATTTGATAGGATATAAATATTCATTATCAATTATAAGAGATTTGATTATTCCTAATTTTCATCAGGTCTATGAAGTAACTATGAAGGATCAAGATAAAACTTACAAGCATGTGTACAAAAAAATGCGAGAAAATGAATTTTGTACGATTCCTTTTACTGGAGATGTAAACTTTTCAGAGTCTGAAGTTGTTGATAGATTACTGCAAATCTTTGGCAATGATAAAGTAGAGTTAATACCAGGTATAAGCTCTATTCAAGTTGCTGCTTCAAGGACAAAAATTCCACTGGATAAGGCGAGAGTATTTAGTTTTCATGTTACTGACGATATTGAAGATAAGAAGAGAGAATTAGCTGAAGCAATACAAGATAAAAAAAGTGTAGTTTTGGTACCAAGACCCTGGAACAATAATACAGAAAAAAATTTTATGCCATCAGAAATAGCGCTATACCTTAAAAGCGAGGGAATAGATACTTCAAACATACTA
The DNA here is from genome assembly GCA_036566445.1 of Nitrososphaeraceae archaeon. Lineage (GTDB taxonomy): Archaea > Thermoproteota > Nitrososphaeria > Nitrososphaerales > Nitrososphaeraceae > TA-21. The sequence goes on along the minus strand of DATCWH010000043.1, from coordinate 20,054 downwards.
GTTTGGGTATTTGAATTTTTGACTACTTTTGAAGAGAGGGTATTTAGGGGTAAATTGAGTGAATTAGAGAATAAGGGTTTTGGTCCAATGTCGGTAATGGTTATTGATCGGGTTATCCGCAAGACATATTTGGAATTTGATTGAGATTACTTTTGATTATTTTAAAAAATTCATATCTCCAGATTGTCTTATTAAATCCCATTCAATGATAGCACTAATAAATAAAATTATTGCTACTATTCCAATTTCGATGCCAGTGTGTATAAGATTTTCTTTAATGTTTGTTCTTTTCAAGATGTGAATTAGTAATAAATAACTTCTAGAGATAGCTATTCCGTAAGAAATGAGCTCCATGATTCCAAATATTGTCAAAAAAACAAGTAATGATGGTATCTGGACTGGCAAATCTCGTGTTATGATCATAAAAATATTACCAGTACTGAATCCTGAAAAGAGACCAAATGCAATTCCGATACCCGGAACAAACATTAGAATTGATATTAGAAAGTTATTGATGAATATACCCATGTTGTCTATATTTCTAATTTTGTTTTGAAATTGTTCTTTTAAAAGCGATGAAGTAGATTTATCAAATGAGACTGATGTCCCAAAAACAAAGAAGATCAAGAATAGAAAAATGGCAAGTCCAAGGTAAAGAATCCTTTTTTTAAAGTTGTATTTGTTCATGTATCCCAACCAAAATGTTTGTGCTTTTTAATTATATGCATAAAACAAAACATTTTTAGCATTTATGATTGTTCTGTTCAATAATAAATCTTGGATTCAGTGTCTATTGCATTGATTTATGCGATAAATAATGGATATCAAGTTCATCCTGATGCTTTTGCCTTTCTCAAATCTCTCGATTGTGATGTTGAAAAAATAATAAAGACTATAGTTGATGCTAAAAATAAATTCAAAAAGAAATCTCCAATATTAATCGATGATATAAAAAGCGTAATTTCTATAGACGATAATCAATCTGATGAACCTATCATAACTAACACGAGCAAAGAGAGTAATGGTGAAAGTTACAAAATCATTTTTGATCCTACATACAAGGTAAATTTTGAGGATAAGAAGGGTTTTTTTAAACTTTTTGATAGTCGTTATAGAAAAACTTTGAAAATATTGTCAATACGCCCAGAAAGCAGGCAGATTAGAAAAATAAAATACATTAAGGATCTTAGGAATAAATCCAGATCTAGTTCTCTGGATAATGAGAATGAAAGGGGAAAACTCATTGATTCTGTTTTTGTCGCAGGTTTGATAATGTCTAAGAGAAATAGAAAAAATGATGTAGAGTTAGTGCTTGATGATACTACCGGCAGTATTGCAGTAGTTTGCAAAGCTAGGGAGTTAATTAATGAAGCATCAACTCTTGTTTTAGATCAAATGTTAATGTTAGAAATTTCACTTAGTAGAAGAAATTCAAATGATTTTGTTATTAAAGACATTATACTTCCTGATATTCCAGAACATGTTGTGTCTAAATCAGGGACAGAGTCGTATGTAGCTCTCATTTCTGATTTGCATGTAGGCAGCAAATATTTCATGGAAAAAGAGTTCGATGATTTTGTAAATTGGTTATCTTCAGATGATGACATTGTAAGAAAAATCAAATTTGTTTGTATAGCAGGTGATATAGTTGACGGAATAGGAATTTATCCTAATCAGGATAGAGAATTAATCGACATAAATATCAACAATCAAATTTCATATGCAGCGGCCTTACTACAAAAAATTCCCAAAAGGATGCATGTGTTTTTGATTCCTGGCAATCACGATCCCGGAAGGAGAGCTTTACCACAAACTGCTTTAACAAACTTGCGTGATTTTCAACCTTTGGAAAACTTCAGTATTATCGGTAATCCTTCGTTTGTTGAATTGAATAAGGTGAAGTTATTGATGTTTCATGGCCAGAGTTTAGATGATGTTATTGCAACAGTGCCTGGAATGAGCTATTCAAAACCTGTGGAGGCGATGAAAATTTTATTAAAATCTAGGCACTTATCACCAATCTATGGTAACCGTACACCAATTGCTCCAGAATCGGAGGACATGATGGTTATAGATGATGTGCCAGACATTTTCCATGCTGGACACGTACATATTACTCAAGTGGGTAGGTATAAGGGTACATTAGTAGTAAACTCTGGCGCATGGCAAAGGCAGACAAAATTTCAACAAACAATGGGTATCACTCCAACTCCTGGAATTTGTATATTGGTTAATTTAGCGACCCTTCAGTCCTTTAAAAAAGATTTCAACTATTGATGTCGCCAATAAAGGGCGACAAAAGTGGATCGTTTTTAATAGCTTCTTTTACAGACAAAATATTAATATGCAATTTGATTCTTTGTGTCCTACCGTACCGTCCTTGGTTGACTATGTTTGTAGTTATTAATCCTAGTTGATCCAGTTCTCCTACTATTTGTGTCATTCTTCGCTGTGTTAGAGGCTCTTGTTCAAGTTTTGAACAGAAATCTTGGTAGACTGTATAAATTTCTCCCGTACTTTTATTTTTAGATTTTATTATTGAAAATATTACTAATTTGGTGTGTAGGGTTGAATTACTCAAAATCTCAAAGTTAGTGTCGCTATCAATCTTTTGTTGGGCGCTTCTTATATGATCCTCGGTTATCTTCATAGTCATTGATCTTTCTGCAATTTCTGCTGCAACTCTTAAAAGATCTATCGCCTTTCGGGCGTCACCTGTTTCTCTACCCGCAATTGCCGCACACAGATTGATTACGCCCATAGGAATAACATTATCATAAAAGGCGAGTTTGCACCTGTCAATCAGAATTAGTTTTAATTGTTCAATGGTATACGGATTAAAAACCAATTCTTCTTCACTTAAACTACTTTTTACTCTTGGGTCTAGTTTGTCCTTAAATGTTAAGCTATTTGAAATACCAATCAAACTGATGAACTGATCTGACGAAATTCTTTCATTAGCTCTTGTAAAATTATATAAAATATCATCACCTTTTCTATTAACAAGGGAGTCTATTTCATCTATAACGAGTACAACTTTGATAGACTTGCGTTTTATGAAATCAAGAATTCTATCAGTAGCCTCACTCATTGACAACCCGGTAAAATAAACTTGCATTTTTCTTTCTTCTTTATTAATGCCCAGAAACTCCGCAATTTCATAAAGGATCTTGTACGGTGTGTTTGAATTTTTTGCATTGATGAAAGGAACACTGAGATTTATGTCGAGTTGATTGGTCTTATTGTAAAGGTGCTCAATAACGTTTTTTACAACTGCTGTCTTTCCTGTTCCTGGTTTTCCAAAAATCAGCAAGTTAGATGGACGTCCTTTTTTTAGTATAACGGAGAGCGATTGGGCGATTGCGGTGCTTTCTTTAGTTCTGAACAGTAGCTTATCAGGCACATAATCTATAGTTAAGACCTGTCTGTTTTTTATGATGTTCTTATTTTTAATCGCGCTATCAAAAATAGTATTTAAGATGTCATCATCCATTTGCAGAGACCTCCCACACCCCTTCTTTTCTCCTGTATCTCAATATAATAAACTCATTAAGTAAGTGGGATGTATATAAAATAAAAACTCCCAAATCAATTTTCTTTTATTCGTTTGTTAATTTTAGTACTTTTTAGTTGAGTGAACGGTGAAAAGTAAAAAGCTAAACTCAATGAGAAATGTAGGGGTGGAAGCTTTAGGTATTGTTTTGACATTGTTAATATGAATGAATTAAAAGTCAGTAAAATGACCCCTTTGCTACCAGTGCAGATTAATTAACAGAAATCAACAATGTAAAGAAGCGGATATAACCCCTTTATTTCGACTGGAAATAATTTAGGACGATATAGAACAAAATTGATAACTACAACATAATAAATTGCCTGAATTTATCGCATAATGATCAGTTAACAAAAGCTGAGCTGTTTGTTAACTTGTTAATCACTTTACTTGTTAAGTGTGAAGTGATTTCAGCTTCCGATCTGTCATCAGCAACAAAAAAAATTAAAATAGAATTAGAAGATGAAGATGGAGAAAAATACAACCTAACTCTACAAGGCAGTTTATCCAAAGAAAAAATAATGAATGTAATTGAATTTGTACGATTGTTTGAAAGAAACTCTGTGGATACAAGCCCTGAACATAAAAAAAGCGATAGAAAATTAGGTTCAAAACTATGGAATTTAATTACCGAGAACTTTAGATATCACACTTTTACCTCTTCTGATTTATTAAGAATTTACCAAGACCTGTATTGCGAATCCATCCAATTAAGTGTCATTTCTATCTATTTGTCTCGTTTCTACCTAAAAAAACAACTTAACAGATCAAAAAATGGTAAGCAATGGGTGTATGCCTTGGTTAAAGAGAATCTAAATTATGAAAAAGAAAACTATGAGAAATCCAACCAGATGAATCTTAACCTGTTGTCTGTTCCAACAGTTTACGACCTTCATTTGTGATTTTATATTTGAAAGGTCTGGTACTCTCATCTCTCATTACTATATTTTGTGAATATAATTTTTTCAGCAATCGAGAAGTATGCTCTCGTGATTTCCTAATTCTTCTCTGAATCTCTCTCGAAGTCGATGGTACTTCCAGCATTTTAAGTATAGAATCTACGGTATTCAGCCGCAATTCAATATCCTCTTCAATACCATCTTTATTATCCGTGATCCTCACCTGCTTCGTCACAGGAGTTACAGTATGTGACATATTTCTGTGTGATATATTATCAATAATATCACTACTAGCAACAATTTCATCTTGCAAGTTTGCGCCTTTTTCTGGTTTAATCTTTAATTCAATCATGGCTATTTTAGTTTGTAAATCTGAAATAATGCCATTATATTCTTCAAACTTATGAAAATATCCCTCAAGCAACATATCCTTAAACTTGTTATTCTCTTTATCTCGTTCCCTCGTATCTCGAAAATATCCTAAATAGAAGAAGGCAACAAACGACAATACGAAAAGTGTGATTGAAATTATAACATCCCATAATGAATACTCTAAATTAAAGTCAAATATATTCATGTGACATCATGTGATTTACCACAACGGATGTTTATTAAATTTTTTCTATATCAATACAAGCTTTCTAATCACATTATCAATTAAGGAAATCACACTATCTAAACTAGTGGAATCAATTTCATCACTTGGCTTATTCAACATCACATTCAATTGATTATTCAATTGATCAAGTACCGAAAATGTATCCTTATCCACTACATTAAGCAATCGCAATAACACTAACGAATATACGGCCTTTCTTGTCTTGCTCCTACATTGTCCTAATTGTCGATAATACGCACCAGAGGTTATGTTATCACTGGCTTTTATCTTCAGCACTTTATTATAAATAATTGATGTTTGTTTCTTTGTAAATATAGAATTTGCAATAAAATGATTCAAAACCACTGTATAATTCAAATTGCTGTTTTCCATTTACTATACAAATTTGTATAGTATCTATTATAATTAACTTCTCCCTTAAAACAGGCATCCAATACTTGTCTAAATTTACTAATGAGATTATTATTATACAAGTAATTACTTTGAGAAATGATGGAAGTACAAAACACCGAAAAATACATTCTCGCCGAAATCAAGAAACATAAAACCATATGCTTCCCGCTTATAGACTCTGAAAACTCCTTTAAGACTGTAGAACTAGCAAAAAAATTAGAAGAGCTGGGTGCTTCAGCAATATTAGTCGGGGGTTCATCAACATCAGATCAAATTGAATTATCTAATTTTGTGACGGAATTAAAGAAGAGCGCTAAGATCCCAATTATTTTATTTCCAGGAAATATCACAGGAATATCACCAGGTGCCGATGCGATTTTATTCAGTTCTCTACTCAATTCCGAAAATCCTTATTATATAACAGGAGCCCAAGCACAGGGAGCATTGGTCATCAATAAATATAACATAGAAGCGATTCCAACTGGCTACCTTATTATTGGTGATGGATCCACGGCATGGTTCATTGGTCAAGCTAAATCCATTCCTTTCAACAAATCAAATATTGCAGTAATGTATGCGCTAGCAGCATTGTACATGGGCATGCGATTTTTATATCTTGAAGCTGGGTCTGGCGCATCACAAAATATTCCACCCGAGATGGTAAGCGCTGTAAAAAAATTCTATAAGGGAATTTTAATAGTCGGTGGAGGAATTAATTCTGCTGAGAGTGCCAAAAAAATATCTAATGCAGGTGCTGACATAATAGTTATAGGTACCATGATTGAAAAAGAAAAAGACTGGGAGTCAGAATTTGTTAATATTATCAAATCGATAAGAAATTGAATAGTTCTATTGAAGAAAACAATATCCAAATTCCTTCTTATTATATAGAGTATCACCAAAAAATTTCAAAATATATTGAAGATTCTGTTTCTATTGCGCAAGCAGCTAAAAAACACGGTCTTGATATTTCTGAAAAAGTTGAATCACAGGTTGGTTATGATTTACCAGACAGAATAGCGAAGATACACGAAATTGATATTTCTAGTAGATTAAGAACGCTTTTACCAGAATTAGGAAAAGAACTAACGGCATTCAAGATAGCGGAAGAAATAGTACTGGGCAAATATGGAGGAATAAGTATTGAGGAAAAACTAAACAACGCAGTGCGTGTTGGACTCTCCGTTGTAACAGAAGGTGTAACGGTAGCACCATTGCAAGGGATCTATGATGTTAAAATAAAAACAAATGCGAACAAATCTGAATATCTGTCAGTTTCTTTTGCTGGTCCAATAAGATCTGCCGGAGGAACTGAAGCTGCCGTAACAATGCTAATTGCTGACCATGTCAGAAAGATTATTGGTTTAGAAAAGTACATAGCTAATTCATTTGATGACGAAATTAGTAGATATGTTGAAGAATTAAGGATTTATGAAAGAGAGGTAGGCAGTTTTCAGTTTAAGGTTTCCGACAAGGATGTCATTCATTGCATAAGTTGTCTTCCTGTAGAGATTGATGGAGTTGACACGGATCCTGTAGAAGTAGTGGGTCATCGCAATCTGCAAAGAGTATCGACCAACAGAGTTCGTGGTGGGGCATTAAGAGTAATGAATGACGGTTTGATAGGCAGAAGCAGAAAATTATTGAAGATAGTTGAAACTTTAAAATTAGAAGGGTGGGACTGGCTCAAAACTCTTGAAGGAGCAATCCAAACCCCAGACGATGATACTGTATCCCATAGGATGACTGAAGTCATTACTGGAAGACCTGTTCTTTCAATGCAGAAAAAAATTGGTGGTTTTAGGTTAAGGTATGGAAGAAGCTGTAACACTGGATTTGCTACAATCGGAATTCATCCCACCATTCCAGTATTATTAAATTATGCAATTGCTGTAGGTACGCAAATAAAAATTGATGCACCAGGAAAGGCTTCCACTATTGCACTAGTAGATAGTATCGAACCACCTATTGTAAAACTAAATGATGGAAGTGTTGTGAAGGTAGAAACTGTAAGTCAAGCCATATCCATAGCTAATAAGATTACAAAAATTCTCTATCTAGGAGATATTCTAATAAGTTATGGTGACTTTCTTGAAAATAATGCCCAATTACTGCCATCATCATATGTTGAAGAAATATGGGCTCTGGAATTAGAAAATAAACTAACTAATATGGGCTCTGATTCATACTTGAAAATATTTGAGAGTAAAAGGTTACTCGAGTTAATACAACATCCACTGGAAAAAAAACCATCCGTTATTGAAGCATTCAGAATTAGTCAATTCTTCGATATCCCTCTTTATCCTGGATACGTTTTTTATTGGAGTGCTTTAACATTAGATGAAATTACTGATTTAATTACGAAATTACTAGAAAATAGAGAGATAATAAAAAATACTCATGAAGAAAAGTTCTTTACTAATGATCCAGAAGTAAAAAATTTTTTTGAAAAACTTGGCATAATACATTCACTTTGTCTTGACGACAGCAAAATAAGAATCGATGATCCTGATCAATTGTACATCCTAGCAGTATTGATAAACAGATGTAGCGGTTACGAAAAAAAACTCCATAAATTCTTAGAATCAACTGTTCCCTTAGACAGTGATCCAAATTATGTTAAAGCACACATTTTGGATAATATCTCTAAATTACTAAATGTTAAGATAAAGGAAAAATTTTCTTCTTCAATCGCAGTTCGTGTTGGACGTCCAGAAAAAGCTGCAGATAGAAAAATGAAACCTCCTGTTCATGTCTTATTCCCTATAGGAACAAACGGTGGTCCCACTAGAGATATTCTGAAAGCTCTGAAAAAACCAATTTATATTGAAATTGCGAACAGATTTTGTAAGAGTTGTAAATCACCATCCGTAGCTGTATGCTGTCAAGACTGTCATACTAATACGCCAATTCAAATCATGTGTTCTACTTGTAGATACGAAGTTAACAGTGAGGAACCAAATGTTATTTGCCCTGTTTGCGGAAATCGTCTAAAAACACATTCTCCAACCAGTTATCCTCTCAAGGCTGCTATTGAAAAAGCAAGAAAGCGTCTTGACATACAACCCGCTCAGCCATTAAAAGGGGTTAAATCCTTAATGGGTAAAAATCGATGTGCAGAACCTCTAGAAAAGGGAATCTTAAGGCAGAAACACAACTTGTATACATTTAAGGATGGGACCATACGTTTTGACGCTACAAATGAACCTTTAACTCACTTTAAACCCAGATGGATTAAAACAAATATTACAAAATTAAGAGAGTTGGGATATCTTAATGATTATACTGGTAAGGATTTAGAGTCACCGGATCAACTACTAGAACTATTCATACAAGATATAATAATACCTATTCACGCTGCAGAACACATTTTGAAAATTGCTCAGTTTATAGATGAAGAACTGACAAGATTTTATGGGCTTGACGCATTTTATAAAATAAGCTCCATAGATGACTTGATAGGACATTTGGTTATAGGTTTAGCACCACATACATCCGTAGGTATAATTGGAAGAGTTATTGGATTTGTCAATTCCCAGGTCTGTCTTGGCTCACCCATCTGGCATTCTGCAAAACGAAGGGATTGTGATGGTGACGCAGACTCTATAATGCTGCTAATGGATGTCTTTCTGAACTTTTCAAGGGAATATCTGCCTGACAGAATCGGTGGATTAATGGACGCACCATTGCTTATTCAACCTATAGTATTTCCACATGAAGTCCAAAGGCAAGCCCACAACATAGATATTGATGAAAAGTACCCATTGGATTTTTACATATCTTCGTGGAACAAGCAAAAAACAAGCAATGTAATTGATGACATTGATCTTATCAAAAAAAGACTAGGCAAAAGAAATCAATTCTGCGATTATAAATTCACTCATACTACAGACAATATTATGCTGGAAGAATCACATAGTTTGTATTCAACACTGAGTACTATGGAAGAAAAACTAAAAATGCAAATATATACTGCCAAGCTAATTAATGCAGTTGATGCGGACGAGGTAATGTCTATGGTTTTGACTACCCACATCTTACCTGATATTATGGGAAATTTAAGGGCGTATTCTTCACAATCCTTTAGGTGTACGAAATGTGGACAAAAATTCAGAAGAATGCCACTTATAGGCCGATGCCTGGATTGTCATAATGATTTATTACAAACTGTAACACGTGGGACTGTTGAAAAATATGTACAGACTGCATTAAACATCTGCTCAGAGTTTAAAATTAATGAATATCTGACAAGCAGGATAAACACATTACAAACAGAATTAAACTTACTTTTTAAGGAAAACATAAAAGATCAGCACACAATTATTGACTTCATTTAGTAGTCTCAACCATCCAATCGGTAATTTACTAAATATTTTTTATTTATATTAAAGTCTAGAACAATATAATTTGGTGAAAATGTTTGAAGCAGAAAAAGACTCACATTGCCATCTTTGATACTTTCAAAACAAAGAAAAATAAGTTTACAGGTGAAGCCAAAAGACAAAGAGGTATTATATCTCACCTAGTTTTGGAAAAAAATCCAGAGCTAAGAACACGAACATCAATTGCTCATGCAATAGCAAAAAACAATGGTATATTATGGCAAAATATCTACTCTGGTATATTCAAAGATCTCGATGAAGTTCTAATACCATCAGGAGTAGTGAAGGAAGGAGGTCGTCTGCCACTGAGACGTGGACCAAAGGCACTCCAATTAGAGGGAGTTCCCTTCTATGAATTAACAGAAACTGGAATTTTAGTCGCATCATCCATTGAGGAACTAGGAAATATCAGAATGAAAATCCTTGAATCTTACTTTGATACTTTGAATTTAAATGTCTCTGGTAATGACATCATAAAAAAAAGTATTTTACTGCTATTAAAAACAATACCATCTTTTGTAATAAAAATCATTAGTGCATATATTTATGCTTACACCACTGGTGAAATAGATACCATAACTCCGATAACTACTGAGAAATTTCGTTCTGTTCTAAAAGAACAGATATGTATAGAAAGAGAATTTATTCGATCATATGATGTTTTATCTCAAAACCAAAAAGTGCTCTTAAAAGATTTTTTCAAAATAATCAGTTGATTCTCAAACTAATAACCTCGTTCATTACTTACCAATTTACTAAAACTAAAGTAAATAAAGTTCTCAGTGCTGATAGGGCCTAATACAAATTCGAATATGAAATACACATGAATTATAAGGATTCCTTTATTATGTTACTGTCCAAACAAACGCTTATAATTTACCTACTCACTTAATGATGTATTATTCATGGCGGACATGAAGATTGTTTTTCTTGGAACATCAGCAGCCATTCCAACCCAAAATAGGGGTTTATCTTCAATTGTCATTAAAAGAGCAGGTGAATTATTAATATTTGATGTCGGTGAAGGAATGCAAAAGAATTTTCTTCAAGCCAAGCTTGGAATAAATAAGAAAATGAAAGTATTCATAACTCATTTACATATAGATCATTGTTTAGGTTTATTAGGATTTTTTCAAACCATATCTCTTCTAGGACGAACAAAAAAAATTGATATCTATGGCGAATCAAGGTTGAGAGAATTTATCAACGAAAACTTTCGTATTATCAATATTGGATTGTCATTTGAAATTGCCATTCATGTAATCGATAAGGAAGGGGTTATAGCAGCAGAAGATGATTATCAAGTCACTTGCTGCAAAGCTGATCATTCAGTGCCTGCATTTTCTTATTGTCTCAAAGAGCATCCTAGGCCAGGTATTTTCAATATTAAAAAAGCAACAGAACTATGCATACCTAAAGGAAAACTATATCGTAGATTGCAAAATGGTGAAGATGTAGTTGTTGATGGTAAATTAATAAAATCAAATGAAATAGTTGGGCCCAAAAGAAAAGGCCGTAAAATAGGCTTATCTGGGGATACCAGACCGTCTTTCAAACTAAGAAATTTTTTTGATTCATGTGATATCTTAATTTTCGAATCAACTTACATTCATGATTACCAAAAGAAGGCAATCGAGACATTTCATTCCACATCTACTGAAGCCGCTCTACTTGCCAAAGAATCAAATTGTAGCAAGCTAATTCTCACACATTTCAGTTCAAGGTACAATGATCCAACAATTCTCCTAGATGAAGCAAGAACTATTCACAATGATGTAGATTTGGCAGAAGATATGAAAGCCTTTTACGTTCCATATGTAGAATAGCTAAATCATTCAGTAAATTTAACATTTTTAAATAGTTGTTGAAAAATATTTCCATATTCTTACATTGCAAAAAAATAGTACTGTTATAATTTCTGATGATCGAAATTCTTCTCTTGCAAAAAAGATTTCATTAGATTTAGATGCAGAATACAAGAATACTGAATTACGTATATTTGCGGATGGAGAAAGTAAAATTAGACAAGATAATGTGGCTAAAAAAAACTGCATAATCATACATTCTACATATCCTCCAACAGATCAGCATCTGATGCAATTATTCATGATTATCTACAAATGTAAAGAAGACGGTGCCAACGATATTTGTGTAGTAAGTCCATACTTGGCATACACAAGACAGGATAAGGCATTTGTGGATGGAGAGATTAAAACCATCAATTTAGTTGGCGAAATTTTGGCATCATTGGGAACTACAAAATTGATAACTATTGACAGCCATAGTCCTAACGCACTTACTTGCTCTTTTGCAACGATAGGTCTTACCGCTATTCCATCTCTGGCCACTTATGTTAAAAGAAATATCACAACAAACAATCCTATAGTCATTTCCCCTGATGAGGGGGGAATAGAAAGAGCTAAAAAATTTGCAGGATTAATCAATGCAAATATGCTTTCATTAGTCAAAACGCGAGATAGGTTCACCGGCGATATATCAATCTCACTTAGTGAAGAGCAGCCACTGAAAAAAAGAGACGCTCTCATTGTAGATGATATGATAAGTACCGGTACTAGTGTTATAAAAGCCACTGAAATACTAAAACAGAACAACATTGGTGATGTGTATGTTATATGTACCCATGCACTCTTACTCGATGACGCCAAAGAAAAATTACTCAAAGCAGGTATCAAGGAAGTAATATCTACAAATTCAATTCCCAATGAATTTGCCAAAGTGGATCTAAGCAGCATAATATCGAATTATCTTTTGAATCAATGATAGCTAATATTAGCTAAAAGGAATGTTTTGTGTTTTGTTTCATACTTTTATAATTATTGTCACTTGATTATTAACAGTTTTGTCTAGCTCTTCAGTTACTGCTTTTAGGACATGTGCCGTAGACGATAAACTAGAAAAATCCAATATTCTTTTTCCGTCAACAATATGAATCTGTGGAGCAAGTTCATCGTTGGATAGACCATGGTCATTAATCAATGATTGAATTTTTTCTTTCATCTCTCGAGGAGTACCACTGTATATATCTCCATTTTCAATAGATATTCTAACATGACCATATTTATCAAGAACTAAAACAGATTGCTTTTTTGATTTTAAAAACAATTTCCTTTTATGTATTTCACATGCAAACACGTAATAATCTTTCATATCGAATATTCTATGTACGCCCTCATTGATACCAAATAACTCACAGGCTAGTACTTCTGCTTCCTGATCATCAATTTCTTTTGTATTATTAGTACCAAGATCTAGCTTCATATTACCATAAACAGTAACGCGTAATAGAGATTTTTCGCTTATATATTCAGATTGAGTAGAAATCGATTCAGGAAGCGCTCCCTTAGAAATCGCAATTTTTTCAACTTCCTGAATAAAAAGTGATATCTCACCGGGATTAGGATTATCTATTGTCTTTTCCCTTTCCTCTCTTATTGAAGCCGTACAAACACCAATAGATGAGATCACCTCCGAGTTATCTGCAATTCTATATTGGCAATTCAGTTTCTCTGCAATCAATGGAACAAGAACGGATGCACCCCCTCCACCGCCTATTAACACAAATTTTTCATCTTTTAATCTATATTCTTTCATTAAAGTTCTGATCGTCTGTAGTATCTTTCTACTAGAAATATCAAGAATCTTGTTGGCGACGTCCTCCATATCCATACCTAGTCTCTGTCCCAAAATTGATAACGCTAGCTGGGCAGATTTTTGATCACCTTTTGCATAATCGTTATCAGGGATAAGCCCTAAAGCATTCGCAGCACATGTAGTAGTTATCGCAAACTTTTTACCGGCACCAACTTCTATTCCTATATAATCCATTGGATCTTCTTCTTTGGGCATAAACGTTACTATTTGTCCTCCTTCCAATTCCTGAGACTCTGCAAAACACGAATATCTCAAACCAGAAATATGGGCGGATCTAGGTCCCACATCAGTTATCTTTTTACCTGACCACCGTACTAGAGAACCACCAGCAATTCCGACTACTCTCACATCTAATGATTTTATACAAGTTGGATGATCCATAATTGTAACATATTTGACCTCAGGTTTACCATTTTTTATAATACAAACATTTGTTGAGGTACCTCCAACTTCTACGAAAATTCCATTAAGTATTCTTAAATGTAGTAGAGCCCCCGCGACGCTAGCTGCAGGTCCTGATAATACAGTCAAAATTGGTTTGGTTTTAAAAGTATTCATATCAGTCATACCTCCATCACCCTTCATTATTGTAAGTGGAGCAGAGATTTTTTGTTGACGTACCGCCTTTTCAACATATTTTGCGGTGCCGATAGCTTTTAGTAATATGCTTGCATTTATTGCAGCGGTAAGGGTCCTTATTTCGAGACCATATATCCCAGTTAGTTCATGTCCTGCAGTTGCAGGTAAATCTGATTTTTCCATAACATATAATTCATTACTGGGGTCATCAACACCATACGCTTCACTAACTATGAGGACCTTTGCTCCTTCTTCCTTCAATTCATTTATTATTTGAGAAATTTCTCGTTTATCTAAGAATTTTGAAGTATCCAAAAACCTATAACATGTTTTTAAATATTTATTTGGCCCTAATCTAACGTTACCTAGGTTTGTCCTTTTCACAATATCATTTTTTTCCAAACTTACTCCCATGCCAATAATTCCTACTTTTGTCGTGTCTCCTTCTAATAACGCATTAACAGCCTGTGTTGTACTATGAGAGATTAATTCAATATTTGATTCCATAATACACTCCTTGCGTATGAGTTTGATTAATGATTCTACAATACCAGTTGATACTCCCTCTTCTGAGAAATGTGAAGTTGGGACTGTAGCCATTCCGATTATCCTAGCAGTATTCATGTCTATTGCTACTGATTTGGTAAACGTCCCTCCAACATCAACACCTATTCTTATTCTGTTCATCATTAAAACCGCATGATATTTTTCTCATCATCGCTTATTATTTAAATCCTGTTAGATTTTAATCTGATAAGGTTGAAATTAACAAAACGAAATTATTGTACGATACAGTTAATATGATACTAATTTCAATAATTCTTGCTGATGTTTTAATATAGGCATCCAATCAATATTTCCAACTCTCCTTTTTGAATTATCACTCAACGCTTCGATCAAGGATTTGGTAATTTCTTTATTAGAAGTTGTTGTAGTATCAAATTCAATAATCTTTTGCTTGCCAAATTTTTTTATACTATCGTATAAAGTTATACCGAGAATCTCACTTGCTATATTTTCTCTAATTTTCATAATTGTGTAATTTCTTTCTTTAAATGTTTGTAAAAGATATTCAGGGGAGCGTCGTAAAACCACAACGAGATCAGCCTGACTAGGAATTAGTAGATATGGAGCAAGATGCCCTGTAATAATTACATCATCATGTCTTTTTAATTCTTTTCTAAGCATCAACGATGCTTTTTTAATATAGACATCATAAACAGCTAATGCCTTATCTCTAAATACAAGCTTATTTTTTATCACAAATTCATTTAAATTGATTATTTTAAATCCTAATCTTTTTGATAACATATTGCTAATTGTACGTTTTCCAACTCCCGGATTACCGGTAATGACTATTCTTGACAACTTTTAAAATTATAATTACTCTAATTTTATTCTGTCGTTTAAATTTCGCTAAAATTACGTAATAGCAAGAGAAAAATGAAAGACTTAAAACCCGTTTGTATAAACAAGTCATTATCAAATGAAAATAACTACTTTAGGGTCCGGTAAAGAAGTTGGACGTTCTGGATTTATGGTAACATCAGACAATACGAATATCTTGTTAGACTATGGTGTGCTTTTAAAAAGAGAACCATTTTTTCCAATTCATGTAAGACCAAAGGATATCAATTCAGTTGTTCTTACCCATGCTCATTTAGATCATTCTGGATTTATTCCATCACTTTTTTTAACCAATTCTAATATCTCAGTCTTAGGAACAAATCCGACTTTCGATCTTACCGATCTACTTATTGAAGATATGATCAAAATATCTGGTTTTTATTTGCCATTTGAATATGCAGATTTGAATAATATGATGAATCATTCAAGAACCTTAGAGTATAAGGAAAGACACCCGATTAATAATATGCAAATTACCTTGTACGAATCTGGCCATATAATAGGGGGCTCCTCAATAATTGTAGAAAGTGAAGGTAAACGTATTTTTTATACTGGAGATATAAACAATAGAGGCTCAAAACTACTGAGGTCTGCAGATTTAGATTTACCTGAAATTGATGTGTTAATAATTGAAAGTACCTATTCTCAAACAGAACAGACCCCACGAGAGGAATCTGAGAAAAATCTTGTTGAATTTGCTTACGACGTTGTTGATAGAGGAGGAACTCTCTTCATACCAGCGTTTTCAGTTGAAAGAGCACAAGAGATTGCATGCGTTTTGAAGACTCGCAATTTTAAATATAGGATATCTATGGACGGGATGGCACTAAAGGCTAATGAAATAATGTTAAAAAATCCATCATTTTTAAGAGATCCTGAGGTATTTAAAAAAATCATATCAGAAATTGAATGGGTCAAAGGATGGCACAGAAGAAAAAAATTGGTAAAAGAACCAGGAATAATAATCTCTCCTGCAGGAATGCTTGTGGGTGGAACGGCAATCTTCTATTTGCAAGAAATAGCGAAGAATCCTAATAACGGTATAGCTTTAGTGTCGTATCAAGGCAAAGGTACTCCAGGCCGTCTTCTACTTGAGAAACGACTTGTATCATATAATGGAAAAACAAAGAAAAGTCTCGCAGATGTAAATCATTTTGAATTCTCCGGGCACAGTAGCAGAACTGAACTATTTGAAATACTTAATAAAATCAAAGGCAGTCCTAAAGTTCTTACGGTTCATGGTGATGATATGTCATGTATTAAATTTGCCAGTGAAATCAAAGAAAAGTATGGATTTGATGCAATAGCCCCAGATAATGGGCAGATTATAGAAGTTAGTTAAGAAAAATTAACAAAAGGTCATTCTGAATTAATCTAACACTACAAGGAATTGCTGGAAACTATTTTATAATGTTAATATTTATCCTAAACTGAATGCAGATTATTAGTATAAGAGGTCTTTTTAATCATAAACTGGTTTTACTGGTTGTAATTTTCAGCTTATTGCTAACTAATTCGTTTGTACTTTATGCACATGGTTCGGCGACAAATCAGCTATATTATGGTGTTAATATGAAGGGATACTATACTAGTATGCCCCAGACCAGGACTATCGGAAGTACTATGCCCGAGAACTTTTTTGATGATAGCTTTAAATTAATTTCAGAGGCTGGTATGAATCATGTACGGTATGTATTTTATTGGGAAGCTTACGTAAGAGATCCTATGAATTTTATGCTTGAACTACAATCTGTAGCAGAGGCTGCAGACAAATACAACATCAATGTGCTTTATGATAATCATCAATTTCATACTTCTTCTTGGTTTAATCCACAAAGAGGAACGGGCTTTCCTTCATTTCTCTTTGAAAACAATCCTTCCTATCCTCCTGGAAAGGGTGGTGGACCTAAATACACACCAGCAAAAGTATGGTGGACAGATTGGTGGAATCGGACTGTAGTTGATACTAATGGTACCGATGGATGGACTCGACAAGTTGAATTCATGAAAAAAATAATTGATACTTTAGACAGTCATCAAAGCACATTAGGTTACGAAATCCTCAGTGAACCCCAGGTTCACAACGCGAACCAATGGGAAAAAATTGGCAAGTATAATACATTTATGGTCAATGAATTGAGGAAATTTACGAACAAAGTACTTGCTTACAGTATGAATATCCCTGTTGATCTAAAGAGCCCTATAAACTTGACAGCAGAAAACGTAGCTAAAATGAAGCCAGAAAACAGTACAAACGTAGTTTTTAAAATAAGCATATATGGATTACCAACAGGCTCATATCAGCAACAGAGATTAAATACTTTTCTTAAGGCTTCAAATATCACAGGCGTACCTCTTTACATAGGAGAATGGAACAATGTCTTACGGGAGCAAACCATCAATGAAGAAGGGAATGCAGTTTTTGAGATAAATCCTTATGAAAGTGATATAAATCAACAGGAGGCTAATCTATTTGTTAAAACCTTTAAGGATCTTGGTATTTGGGGACTGGCGTACTGGAAATGGGATTTTGTTTCACTAGATACTCCAAATTTTAACTTAATTTCAATAAGTGACAATGGAGATATAACTACCAATAAATATTTTAGTCAATTGAAGGTTGCATTAGAAACTATTTTTGGTAATCAAGCTAGCCAATAAGTCGATGATCTAAACATCATATATTTTAATATATACAATGATGCTGTACTGTATTGATTTCTAAATGATAATAAAAAATACTAATCCATATAAACTAAAAAAATGCATAGCATGTAAAAAAGAGATCATATTGCAGGAAAAATATTTTACATATCCACTTTCATTACAATGTATATGTTTAAACTGTTCTCTGAAAGAAATTCCTAAAATAATTGAAGCTTTGGAAACAGACTTGGAGAAAACAAGAGGATTGCTGAACACGAATAAAAATATTGAATAACATATACACATGTTATTAGAATCTAAATTTAATCCTGAAATTAGTATCAATAGTGGGCAGATGTTTTTATGGGAAAAATCTAAAAATTCATGGTATGGGACTTATGGAAACTACATTTTAAAATTTTCAATCACAAATAACGAAGTAGAATTTTACTCCAGTCCAAAGTTTGATAATTGGGAACATTTCATTTTTCGATTAGATGATAATATTCAGAATATTTTTTCCAACTTTTCAAACGATATTATTCTAGTTAAACTACTAAAAAGATATGCTGGGTTACGCTTAATACGTCAAGACCCCCATCAATGTATGATTTCTTTTGCCTGTTCAAGTAACACAAACATATCAATGATACGTACGATGTTAAAAAACTTATCTATGAAATTTGGTATTAAAAAAGAGATTGATAATAAAAAATTCTTTACCTTCCCCCCAATGAAAAATCTACACAAAGCATCTATCAACGAACTATGTTCTTGTAGTGTTGGATATAGAGCAAAAACCATTAAATCAATTGCACAAAAAATTGTTACGGGGGCTTTAACAATTGATGAATTATATCGCTGTAAATACGATGATGGTAGAAAAATACTAACAAGTATTTATGGAATTGGAAATAAGATAGCTGATTGTATATTGTTATTTTCTCTGGAAAAGACCGAAGCATTTCCAATTGATGTATGGATGAGTCGTGCAATATACATGTACTACAAAAAATTAATTGATAACAGAAAAGTAACTTTTATGTACGCAAATAAAAAACTAAGCGATAGCCAATATTTAATCTTGTCAGAGACAGTGAGAAACCATTTTGGCAGATATGGTGGCTATGCACAACAATATCTCTTTTATCACATACGAGATATAAAAAAGAAAAAATGGTAACGATCATTCTTAATAGTATAGTATTAAAGAAAGATCAATTTTATCATCAGGAGAATCGATATCATTTTTATATAGGATTTTATGTTTTTATCTAAATTCAATTTGCCATAAAGAAAACAAATTATTTTTATTACCTTTTTTTGGAAATTGTGAGCTTTGAAAATATTCGAATCCACATTCATCCATTACCCGTTCAAAATCATATTTGGTTTGGTCCTTTTGTTGGCAAACAATCAGTGCATTCCTAATTTTATCAATATATTCTAAATTCTTGGTATAAACATACCATAAGTTGTGGGCTCCACGCAAATCAAATAAGTAATCATATATTTCATTTGACATCTTGGTATAATATTTATTCATAATCTGATAATTTACATCTATCCAAGACGGAGTTCTCCAACAGGCTATCCTTCGAAATCCAAACTCCTCAAATTCTGCTCCTAAGCTAATTCCCTGATCAAGAGTTGTTATGATAACATCTGTACACTTAGCTACTGCTTTTCTAAAATCAACTCCAGGGTCCATCCATCCCACAAATATTACATCGTATTTTTCATTCAAATCTAATGATACGTCTTTGATATGAATATAATCCGGCTTTACCAAATTGAATTCATAGAAAATGCCACCGTCCTTTTCTATACCAGTAGCATCTGGTATAAACTCTCTAATTTTTTCTAAAAAATCTCCATATCCACATCCTACATCCAAATACTTA
>DATCWH010000015.1:0-2802 GCA_036566445.1 Nitrososphaeraceae archaeon | reverse complement strand
CATATTTTCCTAGTAATACTTTAAGAAATAATTTAATACTTCTGCACTATGCCCCTTTGGTTTTACTTTATAGAAGATTTTAACAATTTTGCCATATTTATCTATTAAAAAAGTTGTTCTATTTATACCCATAAACTCTTTGCCCATAAATTTTTTCAGGCTGTATACACCGTATTTTTTAGATATTTGGTTATTTGTATCTGAAACTAACAAAAATGGGATATTCATCTTTTCTTTGAATTTATGATGAGTTATTTCGTCGTTAGGACTAATACCTATTATTGTTATTTTATTTTCTAAATATTTGTTGAAGTGAGTAGAAAATTCATATGCTTGCGTGGTACATCCTGGAGTGAAATCGTTCGGATAAAAGTAAATAACGATACGTTTTCCTAAAAAATTAGATAGCCTCTGAATTTTATTATCATAATCTTTAAATGTAAAATCTGGAGCCAATGCGCCCTCTTTTATGTGAAATTCTTGACTCAATATCTTTTTACACTTTTTTCAGATAAAAAACTTTGCTCTTTAAGACTGTTCATTTATTTTATTTATATGAAAAAGTTAATAAAAATTCAATTGACAGAATGAAGTAATAGAAATGGATCATTATGATATTGCCATAGTTGGCGGAGGACCAGCTGGACTCTCTGCGGCTTACACTGCAGCAAAAACTGGAGTTAAAGTTATTCTTTTTGAACGGGATAAAGCGATTGGGCAATATGTAAGAACTAGTGGCGTTTCTTGGATCAGTGAAATGAAAAAATTCGAAATTCCTGAGAAAATTTATAACCCAATAAAAAATTATAGATTTGTTTCTCCTAAAAATGAAATAACTATTAAAGGAACCGACTTCAGATCTTGTGTATTAGATGTTAGGTCATTGTATCAATATCTTTCTTTTCTTGCTGCTAAGGCTGGTGCGGACATAAGCATAAATT
The DNA here is from genome assembly GCA_036566445.1 of Nitrososphaeraceae archaeon. Lineage (GTDB taxonomy): Archaea > Thermoproteota > Nitrososphaeria > Nitrososphaerales > Nitrososphaeraceae > TA-21. The sequence goes on along the minus strand of DATCWH010000015.1, from coordinate 1,861 downwards.
CAAATGTTGTCGATGTATTGCGTAGCGAAAATAACAATAGGGTTTCTGGATTAATAGTCAATACCCTTAAAGGGAAAATTGAGATTAGGACAAGCCTTGTCATAGATGCAAGTGGATTTAATAGTTTTATTGGCACAAAACTTGGATATGTATCCCCTTGGAAAAGGTATGGAGTGGGTGCGGAATACGAATGTTATTGTGATAAAGCAGATCCTCAAACTTGGACTTTAATGGTTGGTAGCAACTATTCTCCAGCTGGTTATGCATGGATATTTCCTTTATCTCAAAACCGTGTTCGGATAGGAGTAGGAGTTGGAAAACCAGAGTCTCTTATTGATCCTCTTAAATTGTTGAATCAAATAATTGAAAAAAAATTTAAACCTCTGGGCGAATTGGGAATTATTCAACCAATAGAATATCACTATGGATATATTCCTAATCAAGGAGCACGAAATTGTTCAGTATTCAAAGGTTTGATTTTGGTAGGAGATTCCGCAGGTCAGTCAAATCCTCTGGTGCTTGAAGGGATTAGACATGCTATTGAATTTGGAAGATTAGCAGGGCATATCGGCTCCTTCTCTCTTAGTAGCGGTTGTTCAAAAAATTCATTAATGGATTATGAAAATGAATGGAAAAAACAACTTTGTTCTAAAATAGAATCTGCTTTAAGAGTACAATCCAGATGGATTGGTTTAACAGATGATGAATGGGATCATGAAATCGCCATATTGAGAGATATGTCAGTAGATGAATTCATCGATTTTATTAGTTCAGAGTTTTCACCTCGGAAAATGATAAAGTTAGCACTAAATCATCCTAAATTGGTTGCTCGACAACTTTTCAATCTTATTGTTAAAAAATAAAGATTTTTATATCTAGATAAGGCAGCAAGACTAATTTGGCTGGCGAATTGGCATCAGAATTTACTCCAATTTTGTATGCTTTGGGGATCGGGATTATGGCTGGAATACCATCCTTAATCCTATCAAGATTACTTTCTCCTAGAAAAAGATATAATCCAGTGAAATTTCTTCCAATGGAATGTGGACAAATGCCAACAGGTGAAGGACGTTCGCATTTTATGATGCAGTATTATGCTTACATATTGATGTTCGTGGTTTTTGATGTGATGTCAATATTTCTTTATGCATGGGGTTCATCGCTTTTATCTATTCCAAAAGAAGCTACTTTACCAATGATGGCCTTTCTTGGTATAATGTTTGCAGCCATGGGATATGCCTTGTATCTTTCTGGTAGAAAAGGAATATGGTAATGAAAAAAAGAAATTTGATAGAATTAAATTATCTGTTTACATATTTATTAATAAAGGAAGTCGATGTTAATTGATTAAAGATCTTATCAATCCAACAAATTTTAACTTGATGGTAAGTAAAGTTAGCGATGTTTTAGTTGGAGCTTTAGATAAACCATTAGGTTATGCAATTAATTGGGGAAGAATCTGGTCTCTTTGGCCAGTTCATCTTGAAACTGCATGTTGTAGTGTAGAATTTGGTGCCACGTCTAGTCCTCGCTATGATTGTGAAAGGTTTGGAATTATCGAAGCTTTTGGTTCCCTAAGACAGTGTGACTTAATAGTTGTTCAAGGTACTGTAACTCGAAAGATGGCTCCAAGATTGAGAATGGTATACGATCAAATGGCAGATCCCAAATATGTTATTGCAATGGGAGCATGTTCTATTACTGGAGGCTTGTATATTGATTCCTATAATGTTTTGCCTGGAGTAGATGGTATTATTCCAGTAGACGTCTATGTGCCAGGATGTCCACCAAGACCAGAGACACTTATACAGGGTTGTATGTTATTGCAAGAAAAAATAAAAAGGTCGAAGATAAAATGACA
>DATCWH010000057.1:0-15675 GCA_036566445.1 Nitrososphaeraceae archaeon | reverse complement strand
AGAAATTATTATGAACTGACCAAGCCAAAAATTTGGTATCTCTTGGTTTTTACTGCTTTTGGTTCAGCTATAACTGCATCCTATTCGACTGATACCTTTCTGTCGCCGCTACAATGGATCTTTCTTCTTGTAGGTATAGTTACTGGATCTGCAGCCGCAGACGTTTTAACGGGGTATAATGACCGTGATATAGATGCCATTATGGATAGGACGAAAGCTCGTCCAATTCCTTCTGGAAGGATTTCCCCCAAGAATGCACTTATCTTTGGTTTACTTTTAGCCGCTATATCCTTATTCTGTGCATGGTCAATTAACTACTTGACCTTAGGACTCATGGCATTCGGCCTTTTCGATAATATTATAGTATACAGCAAGTGGTTGAAAAGAAAGAGTCAAACCAATATTATACTTGGAGGCTTCTCGGGAGGGGTTCCAGCATTAATAGGATATGTAGCTGTTACAACAGAGAATATAGAGATAGGCTTAGCAATGGCCGGGTTAGTTTTCTTATGGATCCCGACACATATTTGGAGTTTGGCATTGCATGTAAAAAAAGACTATACAAGGGCAGGTGTACCAATGCTCCCAGTTGTTGCTGGCGAAAAAAGATCTGTACAAGTGATAGCCGGAACAACTCTTCTAATGGTCATATTTAGCATTATTCCTTTTTTCTTAAATCAATTTGGTTTGATCTACTTTGTTACTGCCATTTTGGGTGGAATTATTATGATAGTTGCGTCACTATGGCTTTTGGTCAGACCCAATGAGAAAGCTTCGTGGCTACTTTTCAAAATTTCGAGTCCCTATTTGGCTGCATTGTTCATTGCGTTCATGGTAGATGCTATATTTCACTAAGTATAATTTTCACACTCATAAAGAACTCTTGCAATAACAACATGCGATTCTAAACTATAGGGACTTATCGAATATACACTGCTACATGTTCGATTTACTGTTTCTGAAAAATGTCCTCGTTGGAAACCTCCCACCACAAAACAATAATTCTTGGAATTATCAACTGCGTGATTCCGCAGAATATCGCTTATTTTGATTTTTGTTCCCTTTACTGAGAATCCAAGAACTAAATCTGGTCTAATTATTTTCCTTATCAAATCATTAAACCCAACGTTCTCTCTTAACTCTATTAAATTCGATGACTTCTTATTTTTGTGATTGTTAAAAATACTGATCATCAGTCTTTCAAATCTGAAATAGTTTTTTGGTATTCTCAGATTTTCATTTATTATTATTAATTTATTATCAAATGTAAATACGTAAACTTGCAATTTTTTCTGCTTAAATAATGGGGTTGAAAGCGCTTCAACCAGATCGAAATGCACTATATCTGGTCTACCACGTTTCCACCATTGCCGAATATTTTGTTCGACCATAGCTTTATGATGATAACTAATATCTAAGAGAATCTCATTAGAGTCTCTACCAATTCTTTTAGAGTGATTCTTCACAGAGGGATGATTTCTAAGAATTTGTGGTACTAATTCTATTGCCGCTTCTGCAATCACTAGTGAATACAATCAAATTTACACAAAAATAATTTGGTAATATGACATTTATTTCATAGCATTTTAATATAGTAGAACATAACAAATAGATCTCGACAATAGTGCATATGGAGTATTGATCTTTGATGAATAAGAAGAATATAGAAAGAATAGCAACTGAAAGAATAGAAATACTGATCGATAATGCATTGAGAGAAATAAATGATAATGAAAAATTGTCGCAATCTTATGCAAAATTGGCTCTAAAAATAGCAATGCGTGTTAGAATACGAATGCCATATTTGATACGCCAACTATTTTGTAGAAAATGTAAGCAATTTATTGTTCCTGGAGTTGATTCGAGAGTAAGAATAGGTCGAAATAAGGTCAAATGTATAAGAATTACTTGTATGAAATGCAATCATGTTTATCGGAAGATAATAGCAAATTAAAGAGATATTATCCAGTTTAATTGAAAGCAACAATTCATAGTGTTACTTTCCTTCAATTTCTTTACTATGTAGAAGAATGGTATGATAGCTATCTGCTTTATTCCAATCCTTGCATCTTATTAAAAGATTTCAAAATATGCTAATGAGTTTATTGTTGTATTCATGTTGAAAAATTGACATTAACTACCACTATTCGCTTAGTTAAAAATTTCTTAGCAATGAACTGATTTGAATAAAATGATTTATAAGGGAATTTCAAAGAATGTTATAGAATATTATGGCTAAGGCTTATGATATTCCTGCCGATGAATTAATTACTCATTTGGCAGAAAATTTGAAAAAGGATAAAAAAATTGAAGCTCCTCAATGGTCTCAGTACGTTAAGACAGGTTGCCATGTAGAAAAAATCCCACAAAATAGAGAATGGTGGTATATCCGATGTGCATCACTGTTAAGGAAAGTGTACATTAATGGTCCAATTGGTATTTCTAATCTTAGAAGTGAGTATGGCGGCAAAAAGCAAATTGGGTATAATATTGCACATCATAAGAAAGCTGGTGGTGCGGTAGTAAGAAAGGCCTTACAGCAACTAGAAGTTGCAGGTTATATAACAAAAAAGAATAAAGGCAGAATTATTTCTGACGAAGGAATGAAAAAAGTTGATAGAATGGCTACGGAGATCTACAAGAATCTTGTGAATTCAAAGCCAGAGTTAGCGAGATATGGTTAGATAATAATACTCGTGGAGAGCATGTCTGTTTCACCATCCGATAATAACAGCGAAGAGGCAAAAAGACGCGAAGCCGAAGCTATGATGAGACAAAAAGCACTAATGGTCTTATTGGATCAGGAAGCAAGACAAAGACTTATGAACATAAGAATGGTTAAACCCGAACTTGCACTTGCCGTAGAAAATTATCTTATAACAGCCGCCTCAGGCGGAAAATTGAATAGAGCTCTAACTGATGAGGAACTTAAGCAGCTTTTGATTAATCTACAGCAACCTAAGAAAAAGTTTAGAATAAATCGTGTTTGACTTTGAACATATGTAGTCTTACCCTTGCCCTTATTTTAAATGAATTTGAACTAAGTTAACTAAATTATCGTTCTTATGCATTCCCTCGTGAATCTGGTTATACACCCCATACTATATTGAGTTTAATTCTCTTCCTTTATTTTTAGTTTCTTGGTTTATGTTCCTGTCAAAAATATCATATGTTGTCATGCAATCGTTCTCCCTTTATTATTGAAGGTGGGGGTTTCTTGAGAATGAGTCTCTGTTGAATCTGAAACTAATTGACTTGCACTAGTCAGATCCTCGATTTTCTTGTTTATATTTAACGCTATTTCCAATAAGTCAGGTTCAATTCTGTTTTGTTTTATGAAGGATGCTAACGCTTGAGTGTCTTTAGGTAAGCACATTCCATCAAATGGTCTGCCAAATTCGGTACCATACTTTCCAATTCTTTTATCCAAGGATACTCCGAAACTTACAATCTTATGATCTATTCCAAGATGTTGACATATCAATCCTATTTCATTAAAAAATGAAATCTTTAATGACAAAAAGCAATTTGATGCATATTTGATCAGTTCTGCAGCTTCAAATGATGTAACGATTATATTTCTTGTTAATGGTTCGTATATCTCTACTAGAATTTTAGATAACTGAGCATGATCCTCGCCTATTATTACCCTATCTGGTTTGAAGAAATCATCCAATGATGAATTTTGTCTTAGAAATTCTGGATTGTATACAACATCATAGTCAATCCCTCTCTTTGTTTTACAATTTTTTTCAAGATAATTGACAATTACATTGCGCATTGTTCCAGGCAAAATCGTGCTGCGGAAGACAAACAAATGTTGTTTTTCCGCTGTATTGAGATACTCAGTTATCTGTTCTAATGCAGAAAATATCTGAGATAGATCTTGTTCAGAGTTATGGGTTGGGGTATTCACGCAGACAAACGAGATGTCAGTTTGTGACAGTGCTTGACTTAAATTATTTTCTACATTATATCCATCATTCTCTAAAGCTTTAAGCCTTTCTTTTGAAATGTCGTAGAAAATAACTTTATGGCCTAATTTATGAAAGCCTTGGCCCGTTGCAGTCCCTACAACACCAGAACCAATAACACTTATCCTATTCATTTCCAAATGACTCTCTCACAGGGGGATAATAATTAGCAGTATGGATGGAATCATAACAAAAATATTGATTCTTTGTATTATTGTGTTTTGAATATTTTCATAGCTTCTTAATACTTGACCAATCACTAATAAAAATAGTAGGTATCACTGGTGATAGCATTGGATTAAGTAAACTGCATTAATCTAATACATCACCCTTAGACAATCCCGCACGAATTTTATTACAAAGTATATGCTAAAAGAAATAACTATATTAGTCTAAGAACTTTTCAAAAAATTCATGAAAGCAGCACTATTTAGAGAATATAGTCAAGATCCTCTGAAAGTTGTGAAGATAGATGATGTTGACACTCCAAAAATCAAACCTAATGAAGTTATGATAAAAGTAGAGGCCGCAGCATACAACTATAATGATCTCTGGGCAATTTGGGGTGATCCAGTCAAGGTACCACTTCCACATATTTCAGGGAGTGATGCAGCGGGCACCGTGGTTGAAGCAGGTGACGAGGTTACAAAATTGAAAGTTGGTGATAGAGTGGTTTCTCATTCTAACATGAGCTGTAGGGTGTGCGATATGTGTACGTCCGGAAGAGAGTATGACTGCAATGAACGACTCATTTGGGGTTTTCAAACTGGTCCTCTCTGGGGCGGTTTCTGTCAATATACCCATTTGCCGGAGGTAAATGTTGCTAAAATACCTGATTCTGTATCGTTTGACGAAGCAGCGGCAGTGTCAATGGTTGGAATGACAGCTTGGCATATGCTCGTAGGAAGAGCTAAGATAAGACCTGGACAAACCGTTCTCGTGATGGGAGGAACAAGTGGTGTTGGAATGGCAGGTCTTCAGATAGCAAAACTATACGGCTGCAACGTAATTGCAACTGCCGGTAAGAAGGAAAAGATGGAAAAGTGTACAGAACTAGGTGCCGATCATGTAGTAAATCACAGAGAAGCTGACTGGTATAAAAAAGTAAGAGAGATAACAAAAAAGCAAGGCGTGGATGTTGTTTTTGAACATATTGGAAAATCAACTTTTCCACAAGAAGTGGGTCTTCTTAAAATGGGAGGTACACTAGTGGCTACCGGAGCAACTACGGGATACGATTCAACTATCGATCTTAGATACTTATTCTTCAAAGGGACCAATCTACTTGGTTCAACTCAAGGTAATAAAGCAGAATTAGAACAAGTAATTCACTGGACAGCTATGGGTAAAATTAAGCCATTAATTAGTACAGTTCTTCCATTCTCCGATATGGCAAAAGGACACACCATGATGGCAAATGCAGAACAAATTGGCAAGATTGTGACAACACCTCAGAAACTTTAATTTTTATTTTTCTAGTTAGTAAATGTTCAGGAGTTTATTATTTATTCCTGGAAACAATGAGAGATTTTTAAAGAAATCAACTGATCTTCGTCCAGATATACTTTGCTTTGATCTAGAAGATTCTGTGCCTTCTAATGAGAAAGAAGCTGCAAGAAATTCGGTTGCAAGACTGCTAGCGTCTATACAAGGAGATAAGGATTCATTCATCTATGTAAGAATCAATTCAGTGGAATCGGGTTTGGTTGACGGTGATCTTGAACGAGTCATAATGAAGAGATTGGATGGTATAGTTTTACCAAAGATTAGTAATAGTGAAGAGGTAACTCAAATTATTGACAAAATTGATACGATTGTCCCCAAAAGAGATATATCTTCAAGAATTCGTATCATGCCATCTATAGAAACAGCAAAAGGAGTAGTAAATGCTAATTCGATTGCTTCGGCCCATCAAAATGTGATAGCGTTGGTTTTTGGTGTCTTTGATTATTTGTATGATATGAATATTGATGCTGAATACGATGATTATATGAGTTATAATTATGCCCGCTCAAAGATTCCTGTGGATGCAAAAGCGGCAGGCATAGATGCATTGGATGGCATATGGCAAAAAGTGAATGATGTTGATGGTTTGGTTAAAGATGCAATTAATGCAAAAAAACTGGGTTATTCAGGCAAAACGTTGATTCATCCTTCGCACATAAATCCCGTTCACGATATTTTTAGACCAACAAAGAAACAAATAGAATGGGCAGAAAAAGTATTAGCCGCATTACAGGATTCATTTGAAAAAGGTAATGTACGAGGCGCAATACTATTGGATGGTAAAATGATTGATGCCGTACATTACAAACAAGCAAAGGCTGTTATAAACGCTGCAAAAGAATAAAATATCTCGCAGATGAATAGTGTACGCCTTATCGAATCTTTGCAATAAACTATCTGTCTTTATTTTATATCTATAGTTGCTAATTTATTTAAAGTCTTGAAACAATCCAATCTCATCCTTTAAAATAATAAGGAATAAAATGTGCTCACCAAAATGTGACACCATAATTACTCATACAATGAACTGTATTATTTAGATACTGGTTTCCCCCTTTAATGAGATGATTATCCTTGCCTAGAGAATCAATCATTTCTTTGCTCCCAATCAATTTCATTTTCACTCTTTATATTAACAAATTGGATAATTAACTTAAGTTAACATAGTTCAATGAGGATGTAATTTAGACATCAAATTATTAAACCACCTTTTAATTTACACCAAGAGAATAATCCTACATTTTTTAAAAATCTAATGAATTACAATTGATTAATGAACATACATGAATTTTGAAAAGATTGAAGAATGAAGAATGAACTTAATTTATCTCATTTATAAAGTATAACAATTATAAAGCAAGAAAAATTATCTGTTTATCAGGTTTAACTGTGAGACCCGATCTTCCTTACTATTCTCAAATAGTATCTATAATAGGAACAATAAGAAGTATGAAATGGAATTTAGATTTTACTTATTTCAGAAAGTGGATAGTAATAGGCTTTCTACTAGGTATTGTGGCTGGTCTGGGTTCAATAGGGCTTTTTCTTTCCGTTGAATTTTTTACAGTTTTATTTCTTCAATTAGGAACAGGGTACTCTCCTCCTTTGCCAGGGGGTTTTCAAGACAGTTACAGTTATGATCTAATTATCGAGAGACCTTGGCTATTACCAGTGATATGTGGTTTTGGAGGTTTGTTAGTTGGTTTAATCACAACTAGGTTCTCGCCGGAATCCGAAGGACATGGCACAGATGCTGTAATAGATGCCTATCACCACAAGAGCGGGAATATAAGAGCCCGAGTTCCTCTTGTCAAGGCTGTTGCTTCATCCATCACTATAGGAAGTGGCGGAAGTGGAGGAACTGAAGGCCCCGCAGGACAGATTGCAGCCGGCTTTGGATCACTAATAGGCAAACTATTCAAGCTGAATGAGGATGAACGAAGGGTTGCAGTTGCTGCAGGCCTTGGAGCTGGTATAGGAAGTATATTCAAGATTCCATTAGGAGGTGCCATCTTTAGTGCTGAAGTTTTATACAGAAGAGATTTCGAAATTAGAGCTTTAATACCTGGACTAGTGGCCTCAGTCACTGCCTATACTGTTTTTGGATTCGTGTTTGGATGGGATCGTCTATTCTCAATTCCTCTTGATCTCGTGAAATATACCCATCCAGCTTCACTCATTCTTTATGCTATTGTAGGACTTATTTCCGCTGCAGTTAGTGTGGGATACGTAAAGATTTTCTATGTAATATCGGATTATTTCAGCAAAATTCGGATCCCAAAATATCTGAAACCAGCTATAGGAGGAGTTCTGGTAGGGATGATTGGAATTGTATTTCCTCAAGTTTTGGGCACTTCATATGGATGGCTACAGATAGCAATTGACAAGGACTACACATTATTGCCTCTGTACGTTCTTGGCCCTGTAATTGTATTCAAGATCTTGGCAACATCATTGACAATAGGTTCCGGTGGAAGCGCGGGTGTCTTTGGACCTTCCATGGTAATAGGAGGACTCGTTGGTGCATTCATTGGTACAGCATTTCACTTATTGGGATTATTTACATGGATAGATGTTTCTTCGGTTATCATTGTGGGAATGGTATCATTTTTTGGGGCTACAGCAAAAACTCCAATCTCCTCAATTATTATGGGAAGTGAGCTAACAGGAGGTTATGCTCTTTTGGCGCCTATGATGCTGGCTACATTTATTGCGTACATCATGTCCGGACAGCACAATTCGATATTCCGAAGTCAAGTATTAAGTAGGTCTGATTCACCCGCCCACAGAATGGAGTATCAACGTCCCATACTAAGTGACCTATACGTAAAAGACGCCATTAGAGCGGCCAACAATAAATTATCCAAAGACATGTCGATCGAGGAAACTCTCCAAATAATGAATCGAAATAATAGTAAAATGATTCTGGTTGTTACCCAAGGGGACATACTTCAGGGTGTTGTATACAAACATAAGCTATTCGAATTCCCAGAAGAATATCGCAAGTCTGTTAAACTAGAAAGTATTATGATAAAAGACCCCTTTTTTGCGTACAACTCAGACTCACTTCATAATGCTCTAGTTAGACTTTCTTCAAATGATCTTCAAGAGATGCCAGTGTTATCAAATGAGGATAACAAGGTTATTGGAATAATTACTATCTCAGATTTAGTAAAACTGTATGATAAGGAGGTAGAGAAGATAAGCAAAGTCATGAACGGTTCTAATCTCAATACTAAAAACGATGATACCACTAAAAGCGATAATTTAAGAAATAAATCTACTGGCTCAAAATAATAGAGCTACATTTCAGTATTTTCTCTCCTTGGTAAAGAGTAGACAGAAGGACGGAATGATGTGATAAGATTTGTGGTATGCTGGATAAAGGACTCAAGATGCACGTAATCAACAGAAATAGTGTTACTATTCGTATTTCTATTCTTTAAGGTTAGCTCATCGTATAATCAAGTTTAATCGATTTTCATTTTTGATGGCGCATCCATAATTTTTGGTTGTGGAGAAGAAACCGTTTTACATGGATCGCCTTTAACTTGATGGAGTAATTTTATATCATTGTCTACAAGGTCCTTGACTGATCTAGTGACATATCGTGATTTTGAAAATTGGATAATATTGTTTTCCATATCTTCTGCGGTCCAACCTCTACTCCATCCCATAAATGCAAACGGTGGTAAAGAAAATCCGAGTTCCGTAAAAAAACCATCATGTTTCCTGCTATGTGTTGTATGTTATCCTGTCCTCCAGTAATAATAAAGGACGCTACTTTATTTTTGACAAGTACACGATCGTGCAATGTTGTTTGATTTTGTACACAGTTCAGACGTTCAATCATTTTGTAATACAATGAAGATGCATTACCCCACCTAATTGGAGTAGAAATAATAACAATATCAGACCAAAGTATCATCTTTCTATAAACTTCATTCATACCATCACTTTCATCCATCTCTGAAATTGAACAGGGCCAAGTACATGCTTGTTCATTAATACTGTAGTATCCTTCACAATGTCTGAATTCAAGGTCTCTAAGCTTTAACAGGACTGTAGAAGCATTGTATTTTTCCTTTGCATATACTAATGCTTTATTTAATGACATTTCAGAAGTAGAATCTCTTTCTAAATTATCATTCATATTAGTAGTAGATATCCCTAAAATATTCAATGAATCTGTAGTGGTTTTGTATTCAAGCTTTATTAGATCCTTCAATGAGCCATCATATTTTTTATTTGAGGAATATACGATAGGATTACCTGAAACAAAGATTTTCCCATTTTTTATTTGAACATCATAAACAGATTGTTGTTCATCATAATCAGGTGGTGCCTTTCCGTTTGAAATATTGTATTCCCATCCATGCCAAGGACAAGTAACATAATAACCATCATATTTTCTCTGTATCTTTCCTTTTGCTAATGGACCACCCTTATGCAGACAACTGTTGCCCAATGCAGTAATCTTGTTATCAATTTTAAATAGTGCTATATCTTTACCTTTTACAGAAATTACTTTGCTGGCTCCATTGGTTAATTCTTCTTCGTTTATTGTCTCTACAAATTCCATATTAATCATTACTAATTCAAGTTATTATAGTATATCTATAATTTGTAAATAATTGCGGAGTGTTTAGGGCATAAATTTCTTATAGATATAACCGTCATCTCTAAGTCAATTCGGCTTAAGTCAATTATCTTTTATTTTCTGTATCCACTGTAGGAGAAGTTCATATGAATTGATGAAATATTTTTATTACGAGCGGAATTCTTGATTAATACTTAATGTTCACTGGTATCGTAGAAGGTACTGGAACTATCAAATCAATAGTCAAATTAAAGGGGACAAAAAGGACTGCTGATAATAGGATAGAGATAGACCTAGGGAAACTGAGTAAAGGCCTACAAGTAGGTGATAGTGTAAATGTTGACGGGACGTGTCTAACAGTGATAAGAATTTTCAAAAACATAGCATATTTTGAAGTAGTAAAGGAAACCATGAAACGAACTTCTTTAGGAATGTTAAAAGTTGGAAATCTTGTAAATCTAGAGAGAAGTCTAAGGATAAGCGAAAGGATTGAGGGACATATCGTTTTGGGTCATATTGATGGTGTAGGAAGGATTGAAGGTATTGTGAAAATTCCTTCAGAGACAAAAATATGGATAAATGTGGGTAAAGATATTGCAAAATTTTTGGTACCAAAAGGGTCTGTTGCATTAGATGGCGTAAGCTTTACTATTGTTGATGTAATGAAGAACAAATTTTCAGTAGCATTGGTTCCTCATACATTAGCCGTTACAACGTTTAAAAATAAACAGAAAGGTGATAAGGTTAATATTGAGGTTGACATTCTAAGCAGATATGTTGCCAAAGTTCTACCACAATATTAGTAATTACCAAAAAATCAGTAAACTATATAATCGTAGTTAGTACTTTGAATCCCGTGTCATTAATTGGAGATGCAGTGAGGGCCCTAAGAGATGGGAGATTTATCTTGATTCACGATAGCGAATCTAGAGAAAACGAGGTCGATATGGTAAAGGCCGCCCAGTATATCATCCCTCAAGATGTAGCAACGATGCGTAATGACGCAGGTGGCCTTATCTGCCTTGCTATATCTGACGAAATTGCTTCAAAGTTGAAGTTAATGTTTATGCATGATTTACTACATTTTGCTTCCAAAAATAATCGTTCTTTGTCAAAAATGATAAGTTCATTAGCTCCATATGGAGATCGACCTTCATTTTCAATCACCATAAACCATGTTGATACTTTTACAGGTATAACTGACATAGATAGAGCACTTACAATTACAAAGATGTCCGAAATATGTTCTGATATAGACAATTTTGGAAAATACGAATTTTCTAAAAAATTTCGATCTCCTGGTCATGTACCTATATTGATCGCTGCAAAGGAATTACTGAAAGAGAGATCGGGTCATACCGAATTATCTATTCAAATAATGAAATTGGCAAATTTAATCCCAACAGTGGTAGTTTGTGAAATGCTCGATTCTGATACGGGGGAGGCTCTAAGAGTTGACAAAGCAGTAGAGTATTCCGCAAGATATAAAATTCCCTTAGTCGAATCACTTCAAATAAAGGAACATGTGTGAATTGAGAATATTTTGAGAAGAATAAGATTAGCTATAGTCGTAGCTGAATTTAATCAAGACATTACAAATAAAATGCTTTATGCAGCCAATAATCATGCAAAAAATTTAAACATCGATGTTAAAAAGATATGCCACGTACCAGGAACATTTGATATGCCTTTAATGGTTGAGAAACTTTTTAAAAATGAACAAATAGATGCAATTGTCACACTTGGTGCAGTAATTAAGGGAGAAACAGGACATGATCTAATTATCGCTAATAACACTGCAAGATTACTGGCGGATCTTTCTTTAAAATATCAAAAACCAGTTACACTTGGAATTACTGGTCCTGACATGACCGTAAAGCAGGCAAAGAATAGAGTCGTCACTGTTCCTAAAAGGGCAGTTGAAGCAGCGCATAAAATGGTAACAAGATTAGGAGAACTGGACTATAAAAAAGGTATGAAGAGTTACAAATGACAATTCAAATTACCATCATAAAGATAGAAGACTATGGTCCATGGACACTAAAGTTGGGAAGCGATAGAGAATCACAATTACAGATATTCCAAGCAAAGTTATATAGCGATTTACAAAAAATGTTCTCTAAAAGGGATGCTATTGTTTATTTTAACAGATTTGATGAGCTAATTGCTATTACTAACGAACTATCTTTGGAGGATCATCTATCAATTGAACGGGAAATTAATGATATGTATAAGGACCTAAATATATCGATGTCTATAGGAACAGGTGCTACTCCTCTGGATGCAAATATTGCAGCATATCATTCACGTAAAAATAACAATTTACTAGACAAAAGCAGGCTGATATTTGCAAATGATCAAGTTCAATTATTATATAATAATCCAAATAAATTATTTTCGGGTATGTTCGCTCAGATTATACATTTAGATATAGATAATTCTACTAAAGTTACTAACATACTCTCACCATATGAGATTACAACAAGAATAATGAAAATGTTTTCTAACCTTATTGAATTATTTATTGAGCAAAAATCTATGACTTTTTTTCTTGGTGGTGATAACTTTATGGTTATCTCTAATACAGTAACAAAAGATAAAGTTTCCCTCATAACAAGTAAAATCTATGAAAATCAAAATATCAAACTAAACTCTGGTATTGGAGTTGCGCGTACCGGCAGAAAAGCAGTACAGGCTGCTACGGAAGCCTTAGATACAATTCGAAACTTAAGAGATCAAGGGATAATTCGACCTATATATGAAATAAAATGGATCTAATTATTAGGAACATTAGCCTATTTTTTGGAGAAAATCTTGATTATATCGTTAAAGGGTATATAATTATTAAAAGTGGAAGAATAAAATGTGTTGGCAGTGGTGATTATGAAGGGAGATATGATTGCCCAATTTATGAAGGAGATGGTATACTTGCTTGCCCTGGATTTATTAATGCTCATACTCATATTGGTGATTCTTTTGGAAAGGATATAGGTGTTGATTCAGTCTTTGAGACTAGAATTCATCCAATTCATGGTATCAAAAATAAGATTTTACAAAAGAGTGAGAGAGACCATCTAATCAATTTTATGAGAAGTTCTGTGATATCTATGATGAGAAATGGTATCGTAGCATTTGCAGATTTTAGAGAAGGTGGACTACAAGGAATAGATCAAATTAAAGAAGCAACATCAGGGTTATCTATAAAAAGTATCATCTTAGGTAGACCGGAGTACTACTATGATATATCGCGAGATTTTCACCAAAATCAAAAATTTCCACCTGACGTAATAGGGTTGATTTGTAACATTCTAGATTTCGCTGACGGCTTAGGTATCAGTGGCGCAAATGAGAATACTGACAATTCATTGAATGAGTATGGAGAAATCATTCAGAAAAAATCTTCGAAAAAAAAATACTTGATGGCAATTCATGCTTCTGAATCACTTGATACAGAAAAAAAATCAATTACCGTTACGGGGAAAAGCGAAGTGCAAAGGATAATAGCAAACCTTTTACCAAATTTTATTGTTCATTTAACAAATGCATCTGATGCCGACATAGAGCTTGTTGCAATGAAAAAAATTGGAATTGTTGTTTGCCCAAGAGCAAATGGTACGTTGGGGGTAGGAGTACCAAAGATTGCTAGGATGCTAAGCTTTGGATGTTGTATTGGCATTGGAACGGACAACATTATGATTAATTCTCCAGATATGTTTCGTGAATTAGATTATATCTGGAAACTAACGAGAACCTTCGACAATATTCCAATTTCTGCAAGAGAGATCTTAAAAATGGCGACCGTCAATGGGGGGAAAATTCTTGGCATTAACTCTGGGGCTATAATGGCTGGCATGTCTGCCGACATGATATTTATCGATAAGAATAATTTGGATATTTCACCGATGCATGATCCTTATACTTCTATAGTACATAGAGCAAATGTTAACTCGATCCTTAATGTTATGATAAATGGTAAATTTGTAGACGGCGATGTAATTTAATTGTACGTAATCTTAAATGCAGCAATTTCAATCGATGGTAAGATTTCTACTATAAAGAACGATTCGGCATTTTCCTCTAAAATGGATTTGGTACGGGTTCATGAGTTAAGATCAACAATCGATGGTATTGTAATAGGAATATCCACAGTGTTGGAGGATAATCCTATGTTAAATGTAAGGTATTCAACCAAAGGGGCAAAGAATCCTACAAGAATCATAATTGATTCAAAAGCAAGAATTCCATTAGACTCTAGGATTATTGAATCATCAAAGAAAATTAAAACCATCATAGCCGTAACACATAATGCTTCTTCAAAAAAAATTAAAGAAATAGAAAACAAAGGTGCGCAAGTATTAGTCTTTGGAAATGGAAAAGTGAATATCAGAAATCTATTCCGACAATTAGAAAAAATAGGCCTTAAAAAAATACTGGTTGAGGGAGGTGGAGAAATAAACTGGTCTGTATTGAAACTAGATCTTGTCAACGAATTAATTGTTACAATATCACCTGTCGTTATTGGTGGAAGAGACGCAAAAACATTGGTGGAAGGGAAGGGATTTGCAAATATCTCAGATGCAATTAAAATGAAATTATCAAATACAATGATACAAAATAAAAATGAAATTGTGTTATTTTATAAACTACGATGAAATTTCATCTTTTGAACTAATATCCAACAAAATCTGCTCTATTTTGTATCTTAGAGCATCTTTAACCTTCTCATTATTTACCATATTTAATGAATTCTTGCAGTTTGGACATTTGAAGAATAGTTCCATCGCGTAATCAAATTTAATTCTTGGACAATTTGTATTTCCGCAATGGTAAAATTCCGAAGATTCTTCATATTCCAATCGTTTCTGAAGTCTATCTAAAATCTTTTTTTTCTGATTTTCGATAAAATTTTCTGCTTGATCTCTTTTTGCTCTCCATCGATACACAAACCAACCTTTTTTCTCATCCTTAACTCTAATGCCAGTGATTAATGCTTTACCAAACATGTCGTACAGCACCTTCCTTATTATATTGATTCGCATACCTGTAGCACCCGCTATCTCTTCGTCTGTAGCATCTTCAGTATTCAACAATGCCCTTGCAACTTTATGGTACTCTTCTCCGCCTATCAGATTAGCAATCTTAACAAATGGATCTTCACTTTCAGTTGAATGCATTCAAGTAATTATATGTCTTTTTTAGTTATATATTTACCGTCAATACGGAAATAATTAAATTTTTGATAAAAACAGTGTTGAAATACTTCCATGGAGTCGATTGTTTTTGCAGTATCTCATCTGAAATTGAGGCAAATATTAAGTGAAAGATCGTGCTGTTTAGTATTCTTTAGCTCTAATTTGATAAACTAGAATTTATTTACTAAATAAATTATAGAAATTTTTAGAATAAACTTAAAATTAGTGTTAGAAAAAGTAGAATAAACTCATTTCGAACCATACCTGATGTTTTAAAATGTAACTGAGGCAGAGCCATTGATTTACTTGTTGTTAATTGATTAGTCTGATTGGTCTGCAATTCATCTTTTACTCTTTTGGTACAGTCTATTCATCGTGACAGGTCTATCAATAGTTGAATCTA
>DATCWH010000033.1:0-27782 GCA_036566445.1 Nitrososphaeraceae archaeon | reverse complement strand
TGGTGACAGAAAAGTTACCCTAGGGATAACAGGCTCGTCGCGGGCGAGAGCTCCTATCGACCCCGCGGTTTGGTACCTCGATGTCGGCTCTTCCCATCCTGGTTCTGCAGCAGGAGCCAAGGGTGGGGCTGCTCGCCCATTAAAGGGGAACGTGAGCTGGGTTTAGACCGTCGTGAGACAGGTCGGTCTCTGCCTGACAGGGGTGTAGTTGTTTGAGGGGAAGTTGCCCATAGTACGAGAGGAACAGGGCAGCGCAGCCTCTGGTTTATCAGTTGTCCGACAGGGCAAGCTGAGCCGCTAAGCTGTTTGGGATAACTCCTGAAAGCATCTAAGGAGGAAACCCTTCCCGAGAAAAGACAGCCTTCTGTAAAGAGGAGGGCAGCTATAGAAGATAGCGTTGATAGAATGGAGGTGTACGCATCGAGCTTTTTGCGAGGTGTTCAGCCTGCCATTACTAATAGCCCAACGCACCTGATCTACAACTAAGTAAATGATAGATTCAAAATCATTCAATACGATAGAATTTACTATTTTGTTCAGTTCGTCAAATTGTTCTTTTGTATGACGCTCTTTTTTATTTCTTTTTGATATTTCATAATCGTAATAAATAGGTCTTGTAAAGGATGTTGTAGTGATATCCAAGAGTTTAAAGGATCTGTATAAAAAAAAAACTCATAACTCAAAAAAAATTTACGATTATTCTGTAAAGATTTTCCCAGGCGGTATCAGTCATAATATTCGATTTTTTAGACCCTATCCATTTTTTGTGAGCAAGGCAAGAGATAAACATCTTTTTGACGTTGATGGCAATAAGTATGTTGACTACTGGATGGGACATTGGGCCTTAATTCTAGGCCATTCACCAAATGTAGTTGTTAAGAACCTTGATAGGCAAATACGACAGGGTACACTATATGGTACAGCAAATGATATTAGCATTAAGCTAGGAGATATCATAAAAAAATCGATCCCTATTAGCGAACTTTTAAGATTCTGCACTACCGGCTCTGAAGCTACAATGTATGCAATTAGAATTGCTAGGGCTGTGACTAAAAAAAGGATTATTTGTAAAACTATTGGTGGCTGGCATGGATTTAATACAGATTTGATGCAGTCCGTGAATTATCCATTCGAAATTGATGAAGGAGTAGGTATGACTGGTAGGGAGGGTGATTTTGTAGAATCAATTCCATTTAATGAATTAGACAGATCTATTAAATTGCTAGACAATGTAAAGGATGAATTGGCATGCATAATTATAGAACCGTTATTGGGTGGTGGAGGTTGTATTCCTGCAAATATCAATTACTTGAAGGGTTTGGAGGAGTTTTGCAAGAGAAATGATATTTTGTTCATTTTAGATGAAATTGTTACTGGATTTAGACTGAATTTTGGAAGTGTTTCATCTCTATATCATTTAGATCCAGATATGATTACCCTCGGAAAAATCGTCGGAGGAGGCCTTCCAATAGGAGTAGTATGTGGCAAAAAGGAGATAATGAAAGTAGCTAATCCTGTGGAGAATAGGAACAAGGAGCAGCTATGTTATATTGGTGGTGGGACCTTTTCTTCAAATCCTCTAACAATGACTGCTGGATACGCCACCTTAGATTACATCAACAAAAATCGTCAAATGCTTTATAATAAAATTAATAAATTAGGAGATGCAGCAAGGAATGGTTTAAGAAAAATATTTTCAGATTATGGATTGAAAACACGAGTAACAGGTATTGGCTCTCTTTTTCTTACGCATTTTCTTTCAGATGAAGTAAATGATATAACGAACGCAAATGATGTTGCTTTGTCTGATATTGAAACGCTTACTAAATATCACTTTTCATTGATGGCAAAATATGGAATATTCTTCCTGCCTCATAAGATGGGTGCTATCTCAATTGTTCATGATGTAAAAGATATCCAGAGTCTCATTAATGCTACCCAAAAAATAATCGAATCGGATATCTTGATGAAAATAAAAAACTAGCTAGTTTTAAATTTGTTATGAAATTTCAACTTGGACCAAGTTGAACACGAAAGTTACAGCATTAGGAGTCATTCATCAATTCTGGGACAAATTAATTGATATAGTACCAATAATTTCCATTATACTTGATCACCTTGGGAAAGGTAAGTCGTCTCTCAGCTTTTTCAAACAATGACACTACTCTTGATCTTCAAAATTTCAATACCTCTGATAAAAAAAAAGTATGGGTGGAAGCTTTTGGATGTTCGGCTAATATCGCAGATGCAGAAATAATCAAAGGTATACTTTTCAAAAATGGATACGACTTGACTTCCAGTAGTAAAAATTCGGACGTTAACATCATAGTCACATGCGCCGTAAAAGATGCCACTGAACACAGAATGATTTCAAAAATAAAAAAATACTCACAAGAAAAACCGCTTGTTGTTGCTGGATGTCTTCCAAAGACAAGTAAAAAACTAGTTGAATCTTTTTCTCCCGATTCATCTCTTTTAGGGCCACAGTCATTAGATAGAACGTTGGATGTTGTTGATGCTTCTTTAAACGGTCAAAAAGTTGTGGCATTAGAAGACTCCATGCCAACAAAAGTAAATCTTCCGAGAATGAGGCTAAATCCAGTAGTGAGTATTATTGAAATCTCCAGTGGCTGCCTTAGCGAATGCAGTTTTTGTCAAACGAAATTAGCAAAGGGGATTCTAAAGAGCTATAGAATTGGTGAAATAGTGAGACAAGTGAGAGATGATGTAGCTGCAAATTGTAAGGAAATTTGGTTAACTTCCACTGACAATGGTTGTTATGGATTGGATTTGAAAACCGATCTGGTTGAGTTACTAGAAAAGTGTTCCAATATTGAGGGAGAATATAAAATTCGTGTTGGTATGATGAATCCAATGTACGTACCGAAGTTTTTGGATAGATTGATTTCACTTTATCGAAATAATGACAAGATCTTTAAGTTTCTTCATATGCCAGTGCAGAGTGGGAGTGAAAGAATCCTGCGTAAAATGAAAAGGGGACATACCACTAAAATTTTTCTTGATGTGGTAAAAGAACTGAGGAAAAAGATACCAGACATAACAATTGCTACAGACATTATTACTGGATTTCCGTCAGAATCCGAAAGAGATTTTGAAGAGACACTAAGCCTTATTGAGGAAAGTCAACCAGACGTTGTTAACTCCTCAAGATATAGTCCTCGTCCTGGAACGGTTGCCTCAAAATACCCAAGACTAAGTACAAAGATTGTAAAAGAAAGAAGTACCAGACTACATGAGACAATCAAGAAAACTTCAATGACAAGAAATCGTGTATGGTACGGATGGACGGGCAATGTTTTGATCGATGAACTTTTAGACAATGGCAAGATACAAGGTAGAAATTACTCATACAGGCCAGTAATAATAAATTTATCAAGACTAAAAAGAATTGATCCGAAATGTTTACTGGGACAGTATCTAACTGTAAAAGTGGTAGAAATCTCAAATTATTCCTTGTTAGGAGAATTAATTTTCTAATTCCTTCACTTTTATCAACTTTTTTGTACCAAATAAGATACTTGATTTAATCAACTAAATTTTTATTCTAATAATCAATCTTCTGAATAGGAGTTGATTTGATTGTCAGAGGATTGTATTGAATTAAGAAAACCTGCGTTGATAATCGGAATCGGTAAATTTGGCAAAGATATCGTATCGAAATTAATAAATGTGGAACATGATTTTTTATTGATTAGTAACCATAAAGAAGAACTTGAAATTTGCAACTCGCTTCATATTGATTGTAAACCTTGGATAAATCCTTCGACTTACAAAATCCGATCTTTTCTAGAGTTACATAAAGAAGAGATTTCCTTAAAATTATCAAAATACCAAACTATCATTTTAGTAACTAGTTTGGCCGAAAAAACAGGCATTGCTATTGCACCTATAATTTCGCATATTGCAAAGAGCATACCCAAACAGAGGGTTATCTCAGTAGTGCCCATGCCGTTTGGTCATGAAAAGGATAAATTATTTCAAGCCAGTATATCACTAAAAAGAATTTCACTAGATTCTGACATTAACTTTGTTGTTGACAATGATGCTTATGTGGAAATAAATCCTCACCTCACAGTTGAAGATTGTTCTAAAATAACGAATGAAATAGTCCTCAATATAGTCAAATTAATTCCTGAGATAACATTGAATTTGGGAACTAACCTAGTATCTGGAACCTTCAAGGAGAACAGTATTGAGGTCGGTATAAAAGATCTAATTGCACAACTTTATTCATCATTGGGCACATCCTCAATAACAAAATCTATTCTATATGTAAATGGTGCAAGAAATGAACCAATTGGAAGACTAAATGAAATGTTGAGTAATTTTCAAAATACTATGGAAGGAGATACAAATGATGTCTCGTTTGTAATTACTGATTCATCTAGAAACAACATGCATCTCATAACCTCGATAAAAGGAAGAACAAAATTTGATTCCTACGATCCGCTCAACCTGATTCCTGATGAAAACGTTTTAGATTGGGATATACCCGAATCACATCCGAACATAGATCTAGTGTTACCCTTAATCGATTAGATGGAAAATTCATTTTTTATCAATGAATTTCAACCACTTACCCTTAAGAAATTAGTTTAAAATTTTAATATATATTTTAAATAATTACTTTAGTTTCTATTTACTTTTTTTGCATCTCTTCATCTCTTCTTTCCTGCACTACCGACTCTTCAGATTCTGGCTCTGACCTTTTTTCTTCGGTAAATGAACTGACTATAACCGTATCGTCATCTTCCTTTATCATTCTCAATCTTATTTTTCTTGGCGGGTTGGTTTTTCCTCTAGACCAAATATGTCTGTTCAAATCCTGGTCTATCTTGACTTTATCAGTCTGCATATGGCGTTGGGTAAATTCCTTTATGATGTTTATTACCCTATCCGTTCTTCTATATTTTGGAGTATCCCAGGCTTTCGCTAAATTCACCGTGTATATTCTTGTTGTATTTTCTTCAGACATTTTATGTCATTCCTATCCTGTCTACCCTACGTTCACATCCGTCCTTCTCCACGCTCTCCGCTTTGGATTTGTTCTAACGTGACGATGGGTTCTAATTATTACCCAGGCTGGCACAGGTTTATTTTGTTTAACTCTCTTTATCAGTCTCTTCTTTCTCGATGTATTCTTTCGTGCAGCCATTTTTTACAATGGGTTTTTTGCCTAATTTTAAGTGTTGGTCTGACACGTCAACGCGATTAAAAGATTAAAGATTAATTCCCAACTATGAGATGATAAAGTAAATGGGGACGGAATTAGTCTGTTCTATCTGCTTCAAATTCTTGAGTACTATCTACGACAAGAGAAAAATGAAGTATCTACGTGTAATGCCGGACCACTTATTGAGTAAAGAGGGCTGCAAGAGCATATATCATAAAAAACTAACTGATTCCTTCAAGAGCTGATATAACTAGACAAATTAGATTTTTCATTTCTCAATATTTTTCTATTGATAGTAGAGACCAAAGATGATTTGTCTTTTTAATTATTGACAATAATTTTTCCTTCCATTATCCCTGGGTGAATTGAGCAATAGTATTTATGAGAACCTATTTTATCAGAAGCAATTACTGTCGTAATATCTTGTCCGCTTGAGATAAATCCGGTATTAATATTCAGATCATCCACTACAAAATCATGTTTTCTAAAATCTTGATTTGCAATATTAATTTTTAATGGCTGATTGATTTTAACAGCAATATCTGGATTACTAACATTAAATTTATTATCTTTCATTAACAATATGATACCCTCGCTCTTGGACAATTGGGTATTATTCTGAGAAATTAGGTTCCCAATTCCCCATAACGAACCAACAATGATAAAGGAAATCGCAATAATAGCTATAATGTTATTATTCAAGCCAATTTTCTAAATTAGAAATTGGTATTGATAAATATTAAAATTGATCAATATAATTTTTAATAATTAAATTTTTTGTAAAGACATAAAATAATTAGAGGTTTCGAATGTAACTGCAATAGGTCGACTATTCTGTTCTAGTTTCAGTATTGGCATCAGCACTTGCTGGCGCATTCTCAGCCTGACTCTGATTACTTTCAGAATCACTGACAATCTCTGCCGTTGCAAATCTATTTCCGACTTGGATTATCTTTATTTTTGTATTTTGGCCGACCTTTCCGTTCTTTACAAATATTACAAATCGCTGTATCCTTGCTATTCCATCTCCTTTCCTACTTAACTCCGTGATCTGCACATCATATTCCTTTCCAACTTCCACTGGTTTTGGTCCAAACATATCGTTTGTCTTAAATCCGTTGTAACTCATAGTTAACCTTGTCAAATATATATTCCATATATAAACTGTCAAAATTTGTCCAAATCAAGTTCCTATTCTGAAATTTTCATTGCACAAGCTTCTCAGACATTCGATAGCTGATAGCGATGCCAGATAACTGGTTTTGGGATTTGTAGGACTCGGAACATTCTGAACAATAATATGGATTTCTCCAAAGCTCCCTTTAGCTAGTATTTCATGCTTATTTACCGATATCATTGGGTCTGCAATGATCTTTACTCGAGTCTTCTCTAAACCGATTCCAGCCAATGCGATTGAAACTGCTACATTCACATTTGCAGGAAAATATTCTATAGCCGTAATAGCATTACCCTTAAAGAGGACTGTTTCATTTGAAATCTCATCTAACTTTATTTTTGAATTCTTGAAAAATGGGGCCCCTGCGAATGATTTGGGATGCTTTGTAGTTGTAATACTCAATCTGTCTAGATACTTTTTTACACTCCTGATGGAGTCTAATCCGGCTATGGCACCAGTGGGTATCAATATTCTAGTATTATTCAAATTCGATAAATTTTGTAACTCTGACAAGAATTTTATATCTGAAAAAGCGCCTACACTCAAAACGATAAGATCCTTTTTTGATTCGATGATTATTTTACCATATTCCCTAACAGCTCCTTTTGAAGCACATTCAATTACGATATCTAAACTCGAATAAATTGCAGAATTATAGAATTCCTTAAAATCTGAAAATAAATACAATTCACTATTATCATAATCAACTGAGTCGATGACTTGAGATTCTTTGTCAAATAATGCTACAATTTTGGCATTTGGAATCTCTTGTCTTCTTATTGCTGCTATAATCTCTCTACCAATGCTACCATAGCCTATCACTCCAACTTTTTTTTCCATCTTGTATTAGATTTCACTTATTCTCAATATTTGGATTTACATGATTCCTAGGTCATATTGTAAGATGTTAAAAGTCAGATAATGGTCTAGAAATTCAAATCAACGTCTTCTACCTGTACGTTCTGGTTTTCTTTGTCCAGGTTGACGTCTCTTTTCAAATCTCTTTACAAAATTTATCTTGTTTCTTAATTTTGATATTGGGCTTACTCTCTTCTTTCCTTCAATTTTAGGAGTTTGACCTCTTACTTTTCCCGCCTTTGTTAACGATCCGTGAGTTGGCATTTGATATATGGTTGACTACGATATAATATATCTATTACTGCACAATTTTTCCTATTTTTTAAAATTAAATCAAAGTGGCAAGTATTGCCCTTAACATACGTGAAATGGGCAATGTTATCCTAAATTATACTACTTTAAATCTAAAACTATGTAAAACAAGCCCATCAGATGACATTAGTCCAATCAATGCATTCCGATCAGATTAACTCACTGAAGAAGGAGCGTAACGCCATCATTTTGGCACACAATTACCAAATTCCAGAAGTCCAAGATATAGCTGATGTTATTGGGGATTCATTGGCTTTATCGCGAGAAGCTGCAAAAACAGATGCGGATATTATTGTATTTTGTGGTGTACATTTTATGGCAGAAACTGCTTCCATACTGTGCCCTGAAAAAACAGTCCTTATTCCCGATCTAGATGCAGGGTGCTCACTTGCATCAACTATTAATTCATATGAGTTAAAGAAATGGAAAGAAGAACATCCTAATGCTGTTGTGGTTAGTTATGTTAATACTAGTGCAGAAGTAAAAGCCCTATCTGATTATTGTTGTACTTCATCTAATGCAGTTAAGGTTGTAAACAGTATACCCGGTGATACTGAAATCTTATTCTTACCTGACATGTTTCTAGGTTCATATGTTGGACAGGTCACTGGCAGGAAGAATATGTATGTATGGCCAGGAGAATGTCATGTTCACGCTGGTATCACTGCAGCTGACATTAATAATATATTTCAAAAATACAATAATGCAGAATTCATGATCCATCCTGAATGTGGTTGTACCTCCTCAACTTTGTACAGTTTGGCATCTGGTGATATATCCAAGAAAGCCCACATATTGTCTACAGAAGGGATGATGCAGCGTGCTAAAAAATCGGATAATAATCAGTTTGTTGTTGCAACAGAGACAGG
This sequence comes from Nitrososphaeraceae archaeon, assembly GCA_036566445.1. GTDB lineage: Archaea > Thermoproteota > Nitrososphaeria > Nitrososphaerales > Nitrososphaeraceae > TA-21. Next base: position 19,372 of record DATCWH010000033.1, on the reverse strand, counting down.
TATCATGTATAGAATGAAGAAAGAAAATCCAGACAAAGTGTTCATACCAGTTAAGGAAAATGCTGTCTGTAAATATATGAAAATGATAACAATAGAAAAAGTAGTCGATTCTCTCGTACATAAACAATATGAGGTCAAGGTTCCAAAACATATTGCAGATAGAGCGAAGACTGCAATAGAGCGTATGTTGACGATATCCTAAATAAACAATAATCCAACAAATATCATTGTCGCAGTAACGAAATTTGATAATAATTAATAAATTGATTATTTGATTTCCATCGAATAATCAACTGATTTACTAGAATGAGTTAATAAGCCTACTGATATCATATCTGGTAAAGCACATGCATAATCTTTGATATTTGAAAGATTCACACCTCCTGAAATTTCTACTAAAATTTTTTCTCGTAAACCAGATCTCTTCAAATACGAAATAGTTTCCTGAGCTTCTTGGGGTGAAAAATTATCTAGCATTATAATATCCGCACCACTTTTGATAGCCTCTACTGACGATTTGATATCGGAAACTTCACATTCTATCATGATATTTTTACCAGCTTTCAGTTGAGCCATTGATATAGAATGTCTAATCGAATTGGTTACTGCAAGATGATTATCCTTTATTAGTATCATTTCATCTAGAGAGTTTCTGTGTGCATATCCACCGCCTAATACTATTGATTTCTTATCAAAAAACCTCAGACCCGGTGCAGTCTTTCTGGTACCCGTGATCCTGATATCATTTGATACTGTTCTTACTGCATCCACAAATTTCTTGGTATCGGTAGCAATCCCACTCATACGCATTATCAAATTTAACGCTGTCCTTTCGGCTTTTAGAATTGATCTCGTATTTCCCTTGATCTTCATAACGTTGCAACCCTTTCTTACAATATCACCGTCTTTAACTAGTGCATTTGATTCACAATTGCAAATATCAAATATTGTATGAGCTTCTTCCAGCCCTGCAACCACTGCAACCTCAGATTTACAAATAATAAACGAGGAAGATTCCAAGTCTTCATCGACTATGTATTCACTGGTCAGATCGCCTTGTCCGATATCTTCTCTGAGAAATCTAATGAGGGATTCTCGTAAATTAAAATATTGATTTAGATCTTTTGATTTTTTTTTAAAAGTCAAGTTACTTTTAGTGCATATTTATGTGGAGTTGATATTTGAAGTGTTGATGCAACCATTGAATTCTTTGAATCAAATATTACTATTGTACCAGACCAGTCAGACGAAAGTTCGGTAGACTTGCAGACAGCACATACCTTTCCAACGGTAATTGCCTTGCATTTCTTACACGCGAGTTCCTTAGCCATTTAAGCTGGCACTGTCCCTTTCTTTTCTTTTTGGCTACTTGTCACAGGGTTTTTAGCCTTCTTTATCTCTTCTTCAATCCACTCAAGAGCTCCCAGAAAAGGCTGTCTACAGGTAATTCCGATCTTGCCCATAGCCGAGCCTTTTCCCAAACTAATTGCAGTTACTCTAGCTCTGAGTTTTGAGCCAATCTTAAGAGATTTGGCTGATTGATTTGCAACTATTACCCCTTGTTTGACATCGCTTTTCAGATAGTCATCGGTAATTTGAGAAAGGTGTAACAATGCGTCAGTTGGCCCTATTCTTACAAATGCACCAAAATCCGTAATTTCAACAATTTCCCCTTCCACAATTTCTTGTAATTTGGGATAAAATGTTAATGCCTTAAAAGACACCTTGTGAAAGGTGGCACCGTCACCGGAAACCAATTTTCCGACATTATTTGCTTTTGCATCAATAATCATAATAACATATCCCAATTCAGGATTTATCATACTCTCATATTTCTCCTTGAGAATTTCCATTGTGGTTTCATTCAGAGATTTTTTCATCATATTGGGAGGTATTCTTACGACATCATCCATGTGTATTATCGCAAACATTACTTATTGTCAATTGGTTAAATTATCAATTTATGAACCTTTTCATTATTGTTTTTTAGTATCAAGATGCATGTTATTGTATGATTTAAATATTCTTGGGCAGAGTACGATAATATGGTCTCAATAGAGCAAATCATGTCAAAATTACAAACAATAGAAGATCCCGAATTGCATAAAGACATCGTATCAATGGGCATGATTAAAGACCTTACCATTAACGATGGAAAAGTCGGATTTACATTAGAGCTTACTACTCCTGCCTGTCCTTTTAATAGCGAAATTGAACAATCGGTTCGCAATTCTATGACGGACTTGGGCATTAAGGATCTTGATCTCAAAGTAACTGCCAGAGTCATGGAAGGACGTTCAATTTCAATGGATGAATTGCTTCCTGGTGTCAAGAACATACTTGCTATTGCAAGTGGTAAAGGAGGCGTGGGAAAAACAACTGTTTCTGTCAACCTCGCTCTGGCTTTGTCAAAGACCGGTGCAAAAGTTGGTTTATTAGATGCTGATATTTACGGACCAAGTATTCCCCTGATGTTAGGACTCAAAAACGCACCTGAAGTAGTTAATAATAAAATAGAACCTGTCTTGGCCCAAGGAGTAAAAGTGATTTCAATGGGATTCTTTTATGAACAATCACAGCAAGCAGGAATCTATAGAGGTCCTATAGTGGCTGGAATTGTAAAGCAATTTCTAACTGATGTAAACTGGGGTGAGCTTGATTATTTATTAATTGATTTACCTCCCGGTACTGGAGACGCACCTTTAACAGTGGCGCAAACAATACCTATAACTGGAATAATTATAGTTACTACTCCTCAAGATGTGGCAATGAATGTGGCAGTAAAGGCGGTAGGCATGTTTAACAAATTGAATGTACCTATTATAGGAGTCATAGAAAATATGAGCTATTTAGAATGTCAACATTGTAACAACAAGATTAGCATTTTTGGTACTGGAGGCGGTCAGAAAGTTAGTGATCAATTCAATGTTCCCTTCATTGGGGAAATTCCTCTCCATCAACAGATAATGACTGCAAGTGACAGCGGTAATCCAGTTGCAATTTCAGAACCAAACAATAACCAGGCAATCATATTTGACAAAATTGCCCGTACTGTCGCTGGAAGAATTAGTATAATCGCGTCTGAATTGCAGGATCAAGAAAAATCTGCAAATGAACAGCCAAAAGAGCCTCAAAGTGTCAATACCGCCTGATATTCTTAAAGAACTAAAAAAACCCTTAGGTAAGCTAATTTTTGATAGTGATATCACAGAAAAAAAAATAAGAAAGGAAATTGTTGGCAATAACCATAAGATAATAACGGTAGGGGACCGTTCTACTGAGAGACTCATTTCCTTTGAGATTTTTCCCAACTTGGTTATAATTGACGGTGTTGAGAGAAGGCAAGAAAGACGTTCTTCTTTGGCTGATAAACTGATTGCTCTAAAAGCTAAAGACATAACAAGAATTTCTTGTATTAATCCGGCAGGCTCCATTACGCAGGAGGCAATCACTAAAATCAAATTTGCACTTTCAGGTGAGAAGAATTTTATATTGTATGTTGTTGGTGAAGAGGATTTATTGACACTTCCTGTTTGTTACTTTGCACCTAGTAATTCTCTAGTATGTTATGGTCAACCACAGGAAGGATTAGTTATTATCAAGGTTAATGATTCTATGAGGCGAAAAGCTAAAGAATTAATCAAAATAATAAATAATAAATTATTAACGGGGTATGATGATGTGGTGGCTGTTTGAAATAGAAGTGATCGAAAACCATAATTTCTGACCCCGCTATCATCATTTTTGTAAAAATTTCAGAATTTTAAGGCCAATAAATTACACAGCATAATCAATATTCATGTATGACAAGAGCACTCGCATTTTGACATCTTTACGTCAAAAGAGCAGTCATGTTCGGATCCGCATGAATCACCTATCGGCCATTCACCAGGGCATTCGGTGTGACGATTCCTTTTACAAAAGAAGGTTAGTGTCATTTGAATCCAACAGCGATATTGTTGTTTGAATATTTGAATATTTATATTTCTTCAAGACATGAAATCAACAAAAAGTATATTATTTGAACTAATTTTATAAAGTATTGCATGAGCAACAAGGTTGCTATAATTTGTATTACTAAAAATGGAATCAACATATCAAAAAGAATAAAAGAGAAAATTCCTTCAGCATCAATTTATGCACAGTCAAAACATAAAGATTCTTCTGATGGCATTCTCTGGTTTGAAAAAAATACAAAAAGCATGATTGAAGAGGTTTTCAAAGAGTACGACAGTATTATATGCATTTTTTCATTGGGAGCTGTCATCCGATTAATATCAAATCTTTTGGTGGATAAGAAGACGGATCCAGCAGTTATCGTGATAGATGATAAAGCAAATTTCGTCATAAGCGCACTCTCTGGTCATCTGGGAGGTGCCAACACCTTATCCAAATCTATTGCAGATATTTTGAGTTCAACAGCTGTAATCACCACGGCTGCAGATGTTAATGAAACAATAGCAGTAGATCTTTTAGGGAACAATTTTGAATGGCGTATCGAAAATTTTGAAAACGTTACTAAGGTTAGTGCACATATGGTAAATGAAGAAAAAATAGGAGTTTACCAAGATACTGGTGAAACAAAATGGTGGAATAGGCAACTACCAAAAAACGTAACAATAATAGAAACTATTGATGAATTGAAATCAGATAATTTCAAGGCCGGTTTGATTATTTCTGATAAAATCATAACAGATCCACTGCTGATTAGAAAATCTGTAATTTATAGACCAAAGAGTCTTGTTGTAGGTTTGGGTTTTCACTGGGATACTACTGAGAAAGATATAGAGGATGGAATTATGAATGTGTTGAAGGAAAATGGTTTGTCTTTTCTTAGCATCAGAAATCTTTCAACCATAAATAGGAGAAAATCTCCTACCTCACTTGGATCCATTTCGGATAAATACGGAATTCCTCTAGAGTTTTTTGATAAAGACAAACTAGATAAGGTGATGGTCCCAAACCCCTCAGACGTCGTAAGAAAATATGAAGGAACGTCAAGTGTTTCGGAAGCTTCATCTATACTTAGTTCTGGTGGTGAGCTCATAGTCACGAAGCAAAAATTCCCTCCCAATCTGACAGTTGCAGTTTGTAGAATAAATTACAATAAGGGAGGTAACTAATTTGAATAGGGCTCTGTTACTAATTGATAGAGGCAGCAGGGAACCTGAGGCCAAAGAAGAACTTTCGCAATTATGCACTATGATTAAGGGAGAAAGTGAATACGTCTACGTAGGTCATTGCTTCCTTGAAGTTGTACCGCCATACATTGAAGAGGGCATTAACACATGTACCTCCAACAATGTTGATTCAATTACTGTCATGCCCTATTTCCTGTATCCAGGGATGAAGCTGAAAGATTCTGTAATAAAAACTGCCAAAATTTGCTACGATAAAAAAATAAAAGTAGTGATTGCTAAACCTTTGAGCTATCATAATGCACTTAACTCGCTTATAAAAGATAGAATTAGTTTTGCCAGAGAAAAAAATAAGATAGTACCAACAGACGACAAGTGCGACATACTTGTAATAGGTCACGGAAGTAGCGACAAGAGTGCTAGGACTGCATTTGTACATACCGTTAATAAATTAAAACCTTATTTTAGGAGTGTTACTTTTTGTTTTCTGGAACTAGATGAACCACGGATAGCTACTGGAATAGAAAAAATAATTTCCAGCAATCCTAATGCAGTAATAATCGTTCCCTACTTCTTACACAAAGGAGCGCACATAAAAAATGATGTTGTAAAAGATATCAATTCTGCTTTGGCAAAATTTAATCTTAAAAGAATTCCGGTGTATATTACTGAGCACTTCGGGGTAGACCCAAAACTAGTAAAAATGGTACTTGAAAGGGCAAAGGAGGCGGAGGAAAAAGTTGGCTGAAAACAATGACACAGAGAAAAGGGCAATCAGGGCTAAGTCTAGGGATATGTCAGAAGCTTCTTTGGGTATTGAAGAAAGCAGTATGAAAATAATTGAATCAGAGATAGGAACTCATGGTTACAGTACATTACAATGGAATATTGTCAGACGTGTAATTCATGCTACTGCTGACTTTGATTTTGCAAGACCTGATAAAAATAAAATTATCTTTTCAGCTAACTCTATAGAAAACGCTTTTGAGGCATTCAAAAAGGGGTCCTACATTGTTGTCGACGTTGATATGGTATTGTCAGGTATAAACAAAAAATCTGTTGCAAAAATTGGCACCAGTGTGATATGTAACATATCAAACAAGGACGTAGTCAACATATCCAAAAGTGAGAACAAAACTAGATCGACAGTAGCAATGAGATACTCATCAAAAGAAATTGACGGTGGAATTGTTGTTATAGGAAATGCTCCAACTGCCTTATATGAAGTAATTGAAATGATAAGGGAAGATGTATCAAGGCCGTTACTTGTCATTGGTATACCTGTAGGCTTTGTTTCAGCTGAAGAATCAAAATTTGAGCTATCTAAGGCGAATATCGAATTTATAACAAATATTGGAAGAAAGGGTGGAAGTCCTGCGGCCTCATCAATAATTAATGCCTTAATGCTCATGTATATCAATAACTTGAAATGATGAGGTTGAATAATAGGGCCGCACATACTGCTGAACATGCCTTTATGGGATCCCTACAAAAAATATTAAACAAGACTTTGAGTGTGAGAAAAGTAGAACATAAGGATTCACACAATATTGCATTTATAAAAGCGTCGGAAGTAGAACTGGATTTTGATAAGATAGTTTTGGCTGAGAAGGAAGTTAATCGACTCATATTAGAAGGACGAAAAATACTCCATCATTCATTCTCCTCACTGGATGAAGCCAAAAAGGTATTGCCTAGCTTGAGAGCCAATGAACCAAGGTTGACAAATGCCGATAAAATTACTGTAGTAGAAATAGAAAACCATGATCTTGCTGCATGCTCAAAGGAACATGTCAGTAATTTGTCTGATTGTATATTCTTTTTAGTAACTAATATGTCAATGAATGGTTCTGATTATGAGATCAAGTTTCTGGTTGGTAAAAGTGCGATAGACGAAGCAATCAAAATAACAGAAAAAATTAATATTATCTGCCATGAAGTAGGAGCAAATTATAATACTGTAGAAGCGACTATTAAGAAGCTCTACAGAGAAAGAGAACAATACTACAATCAGTTGAAAAAATTAACAAATAAGGTACTGGCCAATATACCGAGTCAGCACTTTGATAAACAGAATATAACTATAATTTCCACAATTCTCGATAGTGTGGATTGGCGAATCATTCAAACCTTTGTAGGAGAAAAGATTCTGGAAGCAAGAACAATTGTTATTCTAGTTAATACAGATGACAATGATATGGCAAATCTTGTATTTGCAAGGAGTGATGATGTTAATTTAGATTGTGTTAAAATTTTTGAAGTTATCAGAAAGGATCAGAAAATAGGGATGGGAGGCGGTAAACCAAATTTCATTAATGCAAAAGTAGTAAAGTCAATGTCAGACCAGTTTGTAGAAGGTTTAATCAGCAAATCATTAAAGTTTCTATCGTTGTAAATTGGTTTTAGGATTCGTCAAATTGCGAGAACAAATTCCTTAATGAAAGTCGGCGAATTGTTGACAACGAACCATTACACTGTCAAGCATAGTTCATTTAGTCCAAATCACAAAGCAAACTTATTCTTACTAGTTTCAATATTGTTACAATTTGAAGAAGAATTAATTTTCAAAATAATTCAGCAATGAGTCCTGTCCAGTTATATCCTTAAGATCAGATACTACAACACCCATCCTCCTGATATTTTCAAGAGTAATGGAATTATTGTTAATCATCTCTTTAATAATAGATAATGAATTCTTATGCAATTCATCAAATGATACTGAGTATAATTTGAGACTTTTCGAAAATGAAACATGTTGGAGGTTTTCTAAAATTAAAATTATAGTAATAACCCTGAAAGCCTGTCTTTTAATTCTTAAATTTTCATAAACAGATGTACAAAGACTAGCAGTCGTCAAGTTAATCTGTTTAAAATCAGCTATATCCTTTTTTAAGGTAACTATTTTACCGATTTGTTTTGATGTTCCACGAAGTTTTATCTGTGAATAGTCGATAGCGTTTGACGCATTCACCAGAAAAGTTGCTGACTTGTAGCCCAAGGCGTCCTTCAATTCAAAAATACTTTTCTTTGATATATCCGAAATCGACCTAATTCCCAATGATTCCAGCTTCTTGGCAGTTTTTGGGCCTACTCCCGGGATATCTTCAATCTTACAATTTGAGATAAAATTTTTGGCATCTTCTCGACTAATAACTGTTATCCCATTAGGTTTGCTGACACCTGATGCTATTTTTGATATTAATTTATTAGGTCCCACTCCAATAGAACAAGTCAAATTAATCTGGTCTTTAATATTTTTTTGCAGCGAGTTAGCAAAAATTTTTGCATCAGCAAAATCCGAATTGGTGATCCTTGTAAAATCCACATAACATTCATCAACACTGACTTGTTCAAATAATTCTCCGTAATTCTGAATTATCTTCATGGCGTTTCTGGATATGTCGTGGTAGTATGGCATATCAGTAGGAAGATATACTGCTGCTTCTACGTCTTTTAATTTTGACTTTGCCAATCTAATTGGCATTGCCGCCTTAACACCATATTTTCGTGCTTCATAATTGCAGGTACTGACTACACCGGAATCCTCTTCTCGTCCCGAATAAACGCAAACAACACTTGGAATATTTCTTAACTCCGGCTTTCTTATTTCTTCGCACTGTGCATAGAAATAATCAAAATCAATATGAAATATTATTTTTTTCCCTATCTCATTTAAAGAATTATTATCATCCAATACTACTTCATTAAATAATTCTTGAGATAAAAAATTATGCCAGCTTCAGTCACAAGTTATATGAAAATGGAAATTTAGATACTACAACGGTGGTAATATTGTTTCATCATATTATGGTGTTATCTTATAGTCAATGAATTTATTTTCTTGATATTGATTTCAGTAATTTTTTCGACATTCCGTAAATATAAAAGATTACCAATAGGTCTTGGATTCAGTTTTGATAAGGTCATTATACCACAATAAAAAATACTTTTTACTCTATTCACTTTTACTTATGATATTCATAACTCCTCTCGAGGGCACTTTACTTTTATCTGCTAGCGCAGAGCCTCAAGCAAAAAACGAATCAGCTGTCGATACTAAAGCATCAGATGCTGAAAATAGTAACATACAAGATACTGATATCCCAGTTGCCAAGATGCTATATCACAATAAGTCCTACGAAATGTCACCATTCGTAGTTGTGGAAAATGAAGATTTGAAAAGACTCAATTTCCCCCAATTACCCGATGATTCCCAACCCGTGGCCCAGATATCATCAGACGAAAATATTTCGTTTAATTTTTTAACAAAACCAAGAGAAATAAATGCATTTTTTGTTGACTATGATGCAGACACAACGGAAATGACACCTCTTAATAGGCTAGGAAAAAATCAGTTCAGTTTTGCTGATGTGAATGGACCCAAAACATTAGAGCTTAGGGTAATATACCCTGACGGGAAATACGTTACATATACATGTTTGATAGAAGTGAAGGAACCTGAAATAAAAGAAATAGATCTAGCGTCGGACAATAATGGTATCATGACTAGTAATGATGATTCATATGATTTATACGGAAATTCCCAATCATATGATCCTGATTCATCTGGTTTTGGTCAGATATCTTCAGCAGAGGAACATGTGCTAAATCAATATGATAATATGACGAATCTGGGTAATGTTGAACAACATGAACAACATGCAGACATAGATCAACAAAATATCGATCAAGAGTCGACAGACGCTTGCGAATATAATGAAATCCCAATAGTTGACATACAGACTGAGGGAAACATTAACAGCTCTGATGTGAACTCTACTAACTCGACAGCTAAACCAAGATGGACCGCATTGGATCTAGGCCAACCACAAAATATTTGTGGCATCAAATTGACTTTTGAAAACATAGATAATGAGATAAAATTCTTCACAGTAGAATTCTCAAATGATGGAGAAAAATATACCCCAGCTGAATATTACTCATCAACAGGGACTAACTCACCTTCAGAAATTTATGATCTTAAGGAAGGCCCTGTCAAAGCACGATTTATTAAAATCACTGAATTGGATATAACCGAATCAATCGAATGGATATCAGATCTTACAGTTTTGGGAAACACTAAACTATGAATTCCGTTGATGATAGGAAAATTTAGCTCACAAAGCCCTTCTTTTTGGCAGTTATTTCCTGAATTCCGTATAGAATTTATTTTATCTAATAAATAATAGAATTATTGGAATATCCTGTTATTGTTGAGAAGGACGGTATAAAGATCAAACCCGAAAATATGATCGTTGATAAAATGTATTACTGTGTTTACGATAACAAAGTCTATATTTTTTACAAAGATGAAGAAAATCTCACACATTGTTACGAAGTAGATGATGCTTTGGTAGTTCAAGAAATAATCAATAATCCAGATAAATTGGAAGATATACTGCAAAAGCATTCAAAGGAATGACAAAATCAACAACTAATATATTTAGGATTTTATTGAGTATATACTAAATTTTTATATCGCTAGATACAAAGGTAAGCGAAGCGATGAATCAGATTAATCTATTCTTAAATTCAATAAGAAGTGAATACACAAAGAAAAACATACGAATGTTCTTTAAGACAATACGGTTATGAAAAACTAAAAGTACAAGATCCAAAACTGGTTGAAAAACAGATTATTGATTTTATCATATTCTTGAAAGAACATGGTAAATCATATCCTGTTATTCATAATTATGTAAGTGCAGTAAAGGCATATTACCAAATTAATGATGTCATACTAAACGTCAGGAAGATAAGCAAGTTCCTGCCAGAATATCGTAAAGTAAAGAAGGATAGAGCATATACACATGAAGAAATTTCCAGACTGTTAGAAGTTTCAGATGAAAGAATGAGAGCGATTGTTCTATTGTTGGCATAGACTAACCTCTGGTAACATGGTATAAGCATAAATACGAGGCGCTCAGAGTGTTCTATACAGGAAACTAACATGCAAACTGGAAGAAGTAGACCGTTAGGAGTTACAATTGTGGCAATTCTAATGATTATTGAAGGGATCTTCCTCATTTTTGGTGGTATTGCTGGTGTAGCAGTTGGAGGAATAATAGCCGAGGAATTAGGAATAGCAATTATAGCTGCCAGCTCGGTTGGATTAGCTCTAGGAATCGCAGGTCTTTTCATTGCATGGGGTTTGATTACGGGTAAAGGTTGGGCTTGGATTATTACGATAATAATTACGATAATAATGGCAATCGTAAACATAATATCAATAGCAAGCGGAAGGTATGAACATATATTCGGCTTAATCATCAACGGCGTAATACTTTACTACATGTATAGACCACAAGTGAAAGGATATTTCGGCAGGACAAGTATATCAACTTAGATTAAGAAAATAATTCGAGCCAAAATTCCTATCTTCCTTATTCCAATTTTCCCTCATCTCATCAATTTTATTTGAAATATTATTCATTGCTAGGAGGAAACCTTCTTTGAAAGTTTCATCTGTTTCTAACCTCTCCCATTCTCTAGGACTTATTTCTGGCCAATCATTTCTTAACTCTAGGTGATACTTCAATGTATATCCTGTGAAGAATTTAGTTTCACAATTCCTGCATTATCCAGTCAGTTAATAAAGTTGACTTATTTTATGATCAGTGATTATCCAGTAAGTATTAACAGATCTTCTTACTGGTAAACTTATTGATCGACAGATAGAAAATATTCAAAACCAAGTGTTGATGAATCAGTTTGACATCTTTTCTATTTTGTTCAGTTGTTTATAATGTTCAAATATTATAGACATAAGTATTGGTTGTAGTAACACAGGCTTGCAAGCCCCGACTCCGGCAACATTGTATAATCGCGGTAAAGACAACATTTCATCAAACCTCTTTCTTTCGTTTTTATCCAATTCTTGTCTAAAGGATTTCCATTTCCTTTTTTCCCATTCTGTTGAAATTCGATACGAAGGAATAGTTCGACCCATAACATAATTTCATTATCGTAATTTCAATTTAATGTACAATATACCTCAAAGAGAGGGAGTAACCAAAAGACATCCAAATAAAATTCATAAATATTCATAAAACATCTTTATGTTTGAGAAATTATAAAATGCCACGTTGTGAAATAGGAGGGTGTGAAATTTTTTGTGGTAGGGGATTGGCTTGCTTATGCTGGGGGATTCATATGCACGGAAAAGTTGTTGACTGTGGGTGTTAATGCATTGTTGTGGAAAAGCCTGAACCTTGGCGTACAAAAGGAGGAAAAAAGATTCCGTATATGAAATACAAGCGTATGATTAAAGAAAACCCTCAAGCCAGGCATAGTATTTGCGCTCGCGAATTGCCAATAACATTACTTGCACAATCTTTTGAGAAGCTTCTCCCAAATAGAATCCTTGTCCCTGCAAATTTACTAACTAAGAAAGTCAATCTTAGTTTAAAGAATAAAACGATAAGAGAAATTATAATTTCATCAGGTTTAACCCTCAAGAGTTAGTTCACATATTTTTATTTATGCAGTCAGTAATGGATAATAAGGGTCCATTAGTACCTGTAGAAAGTAAATAAATGATATCTTCATTTACGGCGCTTGTTATAGGTTTTTTGCTGATATCGATCTTATTTTCTGCTATATCTACTAATTTCCAGCCGCTTTTTGGGCAAGATAATTCAGAAAAAGGACAATCAAAAAAATTCTGTTCTGATGTATATAATGCAGCAACCAAAAATGCTAACAATAGGATATATGATGAATGCTTGCGGGCAGAAACTTATTCGGTAAAAGGTTCTAGTCTGGAGGAATTATTTGACCAGTTTGAGAAATTGAAGGATAAGGTTGGGGTCGACGCGCCCGACGATGCGAGTGCTGTCACGAAAATGTCTATAGCTTATAATCTAAAGATCAAGAATGGATTAGTCGATGACAGTTCCACCATCAAGGTAGATAAAACAATTATAATTCCCTCATGTGATTCTGGTTGTACGCTTAGTCCTGCTGCCCAAACTGAGTGGGAACGCTTTATTGGTGTCGTATTGGAGCATGAAATAGGTCACGTCGATAGAATAGAACAATATTTTGATGGGATACTGGATAAAGTAGTTGGAAAGGATCCTGATGAGGCAGAGCAGGTTATCGAAGATGTGACCAATGCACTTGAAGAAGAACAAGAAAAGTATGATACACAAACTGGTCATGGAGAGAAACAGGGCGGAACACTTGATATGAGTATTGAGTAACTATATTCGAACGACTGCCGCTAATCGAGTAGTAACAGCGTTGTCTGGGTTGAAAGTTGATACTATAAACAAATATTGTCATGATTCTAGTTCTCAGAAGATAAGTTTTAATTTACTGTAGTGATATGAAGATAGAGATTCTAATGCAAGTTATAATTTGCATTAGACTTTCCTAAATACGAGTATCGAGAACTGAGCACGACAAAAGTACTTTGGAACTAAACATACAGTATATGTGAGTTTATATACGTTAAAATTAGGATTTTATGATTTGCTCTAATAAGATGACTTCGAGGACTGAAACAAGAAGAGCAAGTAATGAAATTTTGATAGGAAAGAAGCCTTTGATGACCTATGTGACTGCAGCATTGGTTCAATTAGCGAATGAACCAACAGTTCTCATAAAAGCCAGAGGCAGGAGTATCACGCATGCGGTAGATGTAGCACAAATTATTGTTAAGCGTATGAATAATATAGGATATAAAATTGGGCCTGTAAAAATAGGATCAGAAATACTTCAATCTGAAGACGGTAAAGAGCGAAATGTTTCAACAATAGAAGTACAAATATCTAGATAAAGTTTTGACTTTAATTTAGCATTTTAGTCAAGGATTAGCTAAGAACAATATAGATTTGAGACTTTACCTTTTATCCTCCTGCTAAAATTTGAATGTCGGGAAGATGTTATGTATTAGTAAAAATTAATAGATGATATTTTTATGCCAAGTTGATGGTAAATGGATGGTTGTCATGGGTTAGGAGTAATGACAAGGCAATCTTATCCGTTTTAGAAGAGCAAACAGAGAATCTGGTAAAGGCTACTTCCAATTTAGTGCAATTGGTTGCTGGATATGACAGTATGTTAGAAAAAAATACCATCATCAAGGAACTTGAGCACCATGGAGATAAAATAACACATAAACTTCATACATACAATAATTGATAAGACTTTTGTAATGCCCTTGGACCGGGAAGACATTTCAAAATTGACAATTGCACTAGTAGCTGTTCTCTATTATATATTATCAGACTCTTCTGATATTTATGTAAACAAGCCAATACATTTAATTGAAAATATATTTATGATTTAGATTCAATAAATAGTAACAGAATATTCTCTTCCAAAAATATCGTTAATTAGTTTATGAATATGTTTTATATCTCTATAAAATCTAATTTCTGACATATTAGTTAAATCTGAACATATTTCTAGAACAAAAAATCCTGATGTTCTCTTATTTATATACATCTTCTTCCTATTCACAGTTGATTCTATTCGTACTCCCTCATCAATGTCCAAATTTGACAATTCATGTGATAATTTTTTTAAAACAGATATTGAAGGCAATGGTCATTTTAAGTTAATAAATCTTTGAATTTTAGTCTTGTCTTTATGATACGGACCATAGTCTCCAACAAATGTTTTCAATTAAGATTTCACACTAAAGTAGCCCTGCATTGTTAGATAAAAAACCTGTTAAAACAGTATGCAAACTATTCTCATAAGTAATGTAATTAGTGGATTATCTGAATAAGTCTATTAGTCTACTCTGGAGCAGAACGTAATTTCTATCAATTACTATTCCAACATATTTTATTTTTCCTTTCTGAAATACTATCGCAATTTGAGAATCAATCTTTGTCCTTCCGTATGGAAATCTACCCTCCTTGTGCGCAATTGAAATTTCATCAGGATGAATAAATAAAGGCATTTTGGTGATCTTTAGATTTTTTTTCTCTCGCATGTGATTTAACAGTTTGATGATAAGTTCTAGATCATGATCCACATCAGGTAATTCGATATTCTCTTTAAAAGTGATATTTTTAATAGTATCATCATAAGGGGCACTTGTCCATGCGATTCTATAGATAGTGGGAAGTTTGGCCCAATTATCGTTGAATTCAGAAATTTCAGAAAGGAGATTTTGGACCTCCGCCACAGAAGTCTTTAAATTTGATTCAATTTGTCTACGTTGATTTAAAATTATTTTCGCAATTTGCACTTTGACATCTTCAATATTTTTGATCTGTTTGTTGTAAGATAACAACATAAGGTTACACGATCCTTGCAATATTACACTTACATTTACGATTTACTAATGAGATTTAGCCTTAGAAAATAATGTACTGGTACAAGCAAATACACACTACGGTCACGAGCCTTTTCTGTCAAGAAAATTTCAATCCACTTGGACTTGTATAGCCTCTAAGATCTTCACCCAATATTACATCTTGTTCTGGTGGAACATATTCTATAACACCATGTCTTTCTATTCCAGAAACCTTCTTTTGTGTTGCAAGAGCTACTATTATAAATGCAACAAACGATACTACTGGCGGTATCATTGTGTCAATACCAGCAAGTTCTGGGGGAGTAATGAAAAATAGTACCAATCTGAGAGAAGACCCCAAGATCAAAGATGTGATGGCAGCGGGCCAATTTGCTTTCCTCCAAAACAAACCCAAAGTAAGAGGAGCCCATGCACCCGCAAATACAATATCAAAGGCTAAAATGAGATAAACACCAGGCTGGGGCAACAGATACCCAAGAATAAAGGCAGCAGCCATCATTGGAATAGTAAATATTCTCGTAGTTCTCAATAGTTTTCTATCGTCCATGCCTGGTTTCTTGAACCATTTTTTCAATATGTCTCGTTGTATAATGTTTCTTGACATGACGCTTGATATTGCAAGTAGTCCCCCATTTGCCGTTGACATGGATGCCCCCAACACTCCCATTAACAGGGCAACTCCTATTGCAAACGGTACATGATTTATGGCCAAATCAGGATATGCTGTAAACGGATCAGCTAAATTCGGAAGGAAATACAAGGCGACTATTCCCATCATGCTTGTGGGAATTACCGTAAATAAAGTCAATCCTCCTCCCATGAATGCTCCCCGTCGTGCTGTCTTACCGTCTTTGGCTGCAAAAACTCTTTCCATAAAATCAAGTGCAACTATATCTCCCAGAGCTAACGCTAAAATTCCTGCCCAATTAACGAGCGCTCCATTTGCCATATCAGTTAATCCTGAAAGGTCAAGGTAAGCTGGAGGTGCATTACCTAGGATGGTACCAAAATCGACTCCTGAAAATCCCCCAGCAAAAAATATGAAAGCAGCCCAAAATGCAGCTATTGCTAGATAAATTTGGAATATATCTGTATATGCCGACGAAAAGAGGCCACCAGCAAAAGTGTAAACAAGTACAACCAGTGCTGCTATGAGCATTGCCCAGAAGAAATCAATATGTAATACAACAGAAAGGATATATCCACTAGCAGCAAAGTTACCGGCCACCAGAACTATAAAGCTAATCATCATAATGATACCCGAGATACCTTCTGGTCCTGCCCCAAACCTTCTATAGTAAAAGTCAGGAAGAGTAAGCATTGACATCTTGTTCAATCTTTTGGCGTAAAATGCCCCTGTAAGGATCAAACATACACCAAGTCCTATAGGAATAACAGCCCCAGCCCAAAAACCAAATTGGTAGACCAGAGAAACATTACCAAGAGAGGAATTTCCATCTATTGACTGCGCAGCTAGCATTGTACCTACAAAAAAAAGCGGAAGACTTTTGCCCGCAATCATATACCTCCTGCTGCTCTTCTTTACAAGCTTTGAGGTTAATGTTCCAACAACCAAAGATGCAGCCAAAAATGCAATAACACCGACTCCATACCAGTCAAGTGATACCATCCTTCACATGTTGTGTTACTTTATATATAAGGATTTAATAGAAATAGGAAAAACTAAACACGAAATTTACAAGTATTAAAAGACTCGCCATTATTATTTTTAGAAAATCATAAATCTAATAGATTATCTTGATTTGGCCGATGCATTCAATTCTGGTTGTTCAGCAATATTTAAAAAATATCCCGCGATTAAAAAAATAGACAAAATATGGGAATGGAATTTTATGGTAATTCTTACAAAGGTAACGATGAACCAATTTTTGTTGGAATACCAACATTCTTGAAATTACCTTGGATAAGAAGTCACGAAGAACTAAAAAGTGTCAAACCAGATGTAGCCGTAATTGGAGAACCTTTTGACTTTGGTACTACTATCCGTCCTGGAGCAAGATATGGTCCACGAGCAATTAGGGCCGCTTCCACCGTGCCATCACCACCGTACGAACATTTCAATATAGAAACAGGAGTCGATCCATTTGGGGTTTTTAGAACTGTTGATTATGGCGATGTAGTGGTTTCACCTGGCGATGTGGTTGAATCTCACAGGAGGATGACAGATAAAGTCAAAGAGGTTCTAGATTTAGACGGCATTCCAATTATGCTGGGCGGAGATCATTCAATAACCTTTGCAAATGTTCGTGCGTTTTGCAAGAAGTACAAGAATATTGGAATGATCCATATTGATACCCATGCCGATTGTGCTCCGCAGGGATTGTGTGGATTCAAGTATGATCATGGCGCACATATTAGAAGAATAATGGAGCTTGGCTGTCTTAAAGGAAAGAACTATACTCTGATAGGACCACGTGGGTATTGGCCCGGCCCAGACTTGTATAAATGGATGGCTGACCAGGATTTCCAGTGGTTCACAATGCTAGATGTCGAAGAGCTGGGTATTGACAAGATAGCAAAAGAGGCTGCGGACAGGGCAAACGACAATGTTGATGCAGTATATATAAGCTGGGACATCGATACTTTCGATCCTGCTTATGCTCCTGGTACAGGGGAACCTGAACCAAATGGTTTGACATCAAGAGAGGGTATGCGACTGATGCGGCTTCTATCTACCTCATTTGATCCGGATAGATTTGCATTTGATTTGGTTGAAGTAGCTCCCAATTATGACGTAAGTGATGGTAATTCATATAATGGCGGTATTACCTCGGGTTTAGCAAACAGACTAATTGTAGAACTGTTGGCTGGATTATCACTAACTAAGAAGGGCTTGACTGAAGGAGACCCAGTGAGACCAAAATTCTATAGGGGGCTGGGTAATACCTATGACTTTGGTAAAGGATCGAAAGCCACAATTCCAAAGAGGCCCCCGCTGAGCTATGGAAAAGATGCCGAACAATAATTCACGGATTGGTTAGACTATTCTGATAGAAGTCACAGTTACCGTTCAGGGAGAACCCGATACAGCCTCTTTCACAAGAATTTATCAGTTTTATAATAAGACAGACTACATCATCCTGTCGAATTCGATCAAGGCTATAAAGAATAAATTATCAAGAAAAATGAGGATAAACATCAACGAGACATTATACATTTATCTTAATTATATCATCAATCAATTGCGTTTGCATAAGAAAAGAAATGAAATAATAACAAAAGCTTCGAGGCTCTTAACACCGGACCAAGTCATGATTGGGGTACCAGAAAGCATAAGAAAGATTAATTTCAACATAAAACTTGCAAGTACACAAAGAGTAAGCATCAGAATAAAGGAACCTATTTCAACCACAAGTTATATTCTTGCTCCTTAATGGAAAATGAATATAAGTTTAAACTCTGAATGATGATTGATCAATCAGTAATGCCAATCCAAATTTTTATGGTTGAAATTGATACTAAATAGAAGTCTGAAGAAAAGTTGTAATCTACACGAAACGTATTTGTATTTAGACTAGTAATAGTGATGCATAGGTCTCTGTTGTTTTCCTAACCTATCAAAATGATCATGGGGTTTATTTCCTCCCTTATGCGAATGTGTAGTACCGTCCATATGGGTATGAGTATGTCCATGGGTATCAACTGGTTTTTTCATAAGCACATCATCGACTCTCATAAGCAGAATAATCACTTCTGTGGCAGTAATAAGAATTTGTTCCTTTACCATTAGTGGCTCCAAGACATGCAATTTCATCATATTATCTATTCGTCTTTCAATTGCATTGATCCCAAACCAATTATGACCGTTATTGTGTGGATAATCCCTTATCCATGTTCTCTTATCCTTTAGCAGAGATTGACAATAGATTTTTTCCCTCAGATGCGTTCCAATATCTATAGTATTCATTCCGGCATTTCTGGCGATTGTCAGTGGAAT
>DATCWH010000013.1:0-29492 GCA_036566445.1 Nitrososphaeraceae archaeon | reverse complement strand
TTTTCAATTTCTCTTAGTTTTCTTTGATAAGGCAATTATTGTTAATTTGTGTAAGTTTTCTAACTTATTCATATATCATAAGATGTGTAAGTCTTAATACTAAGAGAAGTAATTATAGGTGTACTGAACTGAACTAATCGTTCTTTTCACAGATATTATTTGGTATTCGCCAGAGATTTATTCAACGATAAATCGATTACTAATAGAATTGGAAGACTCCTGAATAATTTAACAAATTCGATATTCTCAGACTCTATCAATCCAGAATTGCCGTCATCTAATGTTCGATACACAACGATCTTTTATTCAAATATTTAAGTAGTATATACTTAAATTAACACTAATTCAATGTTTAGGTTCTTAACTGTTCTTAACAATTAGATAATTATGTTTATTATTTACTAAAAAGTCAAATTAATTTAAAGTATTTAGAAAAAATCTTGAAAAAGTAATCATTTAAACTTCGCATAAATATCGGGGCTATTTTGCGTCTTTAATTATACAAATTGACGTAAGAAGTAAAATATATTTGACCAGAATAACTATTTGACTTTTAGGCTCTCAAGCTAGCAATATAGGAGGATGTGCTAATTTGCAAAACCAACCTATTTACCTTAAGGCCATTACTCTCAAAGACATTAGCGACGTTGATTCGATTAAAAATGACGCAAAAAAGCACATGATTTTGATAGTGCGAATTACACCTATGGCCCAGAAAGATATTGAAACATTACGAAAGGCTATAGATGATTTATATAATTTCGTTAAATCGACAGGAGGAGATATCGCAAGATTGGGCGAAGAACGCGTAGTGATTACACCACCAGCTGTAAAGATATGGAAAGGAGTACATGATCTCAAATAACTTCTCTATAAATTCACAACAGCTTGATTGATTCTTCAACTAGTGGATGAAAACTCTGGATCTTGAATATCTTGTTGATGGAATTAGATAGGTTTTGACATTTTTTTCCTTCTCCGTGATTAGTTATTACCCTTTTTAGTTTTGGTTTCAACCGGTTTACGTAAGCTAATAATTGGTTATAATCACTATGGATACTAAATCCACGTATCACATCAATATTGCATTTAATTTCGAGATTTTTTCCTCCTATGGCAATATTACGCTCTCCTTCCTGGAGCTGATTTCCCGCCGTACCTTGAAATTGCTCGGACAGTAGAATAACTCTACTCAGAGAATCATTTGCTATTTGGCTCAAATATGTTACCGATGGCCCATCTGTAAGCATTGAAGATGGACACAATATTATTGATCTCTCCCAATTAAGGGATGGTCCTAATTTGAGTAAACTGTTAATAAAAAGTGGGTCTTCAGTTTGGTCGCTTATTCGCTGTTTTAGGGGCTTTGATAAATAGTCTGAATATATTTCATAAAAATTAAGAAAATCCAATATTTTTTCGTCCACAAAAATATTGTCAGGATTTATTTTATTGATACTTCTCAAAATTCCTAGTGTTACACAAATCTCTTGTGATAAACCAAGAACAGGGACAGGAATCAATAATCTTCCACCTTCTTGAATAGTTGAATTGATACTTTTAACTAAATTTTCTTCCGCTACTTCTCTTGAAACAAATTTATCATCACTATTTCCATTTGTACTTTCTATTACTAGTGTTTCTGCCCTTGGGAAATTCCAAAAAGCATTATCCACAGTATTCAGTCTTCCAAATTTCAAATCGCCAGTATACACAATATTGTGATCGCCGTTTCCAATATGCAAGTGTGTGGAAGCAGAGCCAATCATATGGCCCGAATTTGCAAATGTTATTCTAACATCTGGAGAGATGTCTGTTACTGCACCAAAATTTAAAGGAATTACATGAGTAATTAAACTTTCTATATCTCTTGTAGAGTATAAAAGTTCGTTACTCCTTAAAACATAATCCTGAAGTATTGATATCATAGTTAGAAAAGTAGGTTCAGTGCAATATACAGGCCCGTCATATCCATATTTGCATAAAATTGGAACGGCTCCACAATGATCAAGGTGGGCATGTGAAATAATAACTGCGTCTATTTCGTCCATGCCAGTCCCATAAATATCTAGTCGTGGCAGCAAGTCAGTATCTTCATGTTCATAACTTTTAATTCCAAAATCCAATAAGATCTTACTTTCGTGAGTAACGATCAGCATTGCGCTCCTACCAATTTCTGAAAAGCCTCCCAAACACACAATACTTGCTTCTTCAGAACCAGACAGTTTTTGTCTAAATATTTTTTCACCAACTCGTTTGTAAAAACACATTCGATCTTCCGATGAACTGTGCAATATTTTGTTTATGGATTTGAGAAGCTTCAAATTTTTTGGAGCTCGCTTATATGTTAATTTCCAACCTGTTTTTTCAACAAGAGACATCTCTAGTTGATTTAGTTCTGTCAGAGTTGTAAAATCGTTTACAAAAACTGTCGCCTCTCCTAGAGCGGGATCAAAAAAAATTTCAGAGAGACCATTTGGATTAGAACAGCTAGAACGAATTATTTGATTAACTGATTCTTCAGAAGATCTAATTGAGGTATCGGTTCTGATAACTATCCTTTTTTTTATTGAATTCACCATTTTAGAAATAATCTCTTGATTTTCTAAAAGGATGGTGGGTTTTCTTGAATACAATACGATAAACGGTCCTTCATATTCTATTTTAGTTATTTCAGATTCTGACGGGATATTATTTAGAATAGCAGCAACAATGTTTTGGTTTCCTTCTTCATCTCGTACTCTATTATACATATCAATATTTCACTAAACTATATTTTCTTCATGTAGAAGTTTGTATGTTGGAAAGTATAACGAGCTAAATAAAGGTTCTTAAAACATCCATCCAGTTTATAACATCTTCAATGCCGCTGAGTGTAGAATTAATTAATTTCCTTTCCTATACTCTTATGTTATTGTTTGCAAAGCGATAGAAATAAAATGAAATATAACAATTGTATATCAGGCTAATGACATCGGACCCCAACCACTTAATGGAATTACCAAGAAAGATACTGATTGGTAACGATGTAATCTATCAACTTGGATCATTTATAAGAGATCTGAACGATAAAGCTATAATAGTCATTGTCATCTCTGGGAATACCGTAAAAGCAAGAGTTGGAAATGAATGTGTGGATGCTCTAGATAGCTCTTCTTTGAAGCATAAATGGATTGAGACTCCAAATGCTTCGATGAATGATATTAATTCTTCTCAATCAATTATAAAAAAAGAGCAGCCTAATTTCATTGTGGGCGTAGGTGGAGGGAGATCAGTCGACGTTGCAAAAATGATTTCTTTTAATCTTAATATTCCATTTATAAGTGTCCCCACATCCGCATCACATGATGGAATTTCAAGCCCATTTGTTTCTATTAGGGGTAGAGACAAACCATACTCCCTCAAAGCTCATGCCCCTATTGGGGTTATCGCAGATACCAAACTCATTTCAGAAGCCCCCTATAGACTCCAGGCAAGTGGATGTGGCGATCTAATCGGAAAAATCACAGCAGTTAAAGATTGGGAATTGGCAAGAGATGATAATAATGAATACTTTGGAAGTTATGCTGCTAATCTTGCCAATATGAGTGCAAAAATAATTATAGAAAACTCGAGTAAACTAGGCGATCGTGCCCACATAAGAACAATTGTTGAGGCGTTAATAAGTGCTGGGGTTGCTTCTTGTATAGCGGGTAGCAGTAGGCCTTGTTCCGGTTCAGAACACTTGTTTAGTCACGCGTTAGAATATGTTTCAAACAGTAATTATGGTTTACACGGAGAAAGAGTTGGCATTGGCACAATAATTATGTCGAAAATTCATGGCCTAGATTATGACATCATCATCAAGACCCTTGAAAATATTAAAGCCCCGACTACTGCCAAGGAGATTGATGTGACTGAAGAGGAAATTATAAAATCATTATTAATTGCTCAATCCCTCAGACCAGAAAGATATACGATCCTTAATAAAATTAAGATGGATCAAGATTCGGCTAGAGGGGTTGCAAAATCCGTTAGCGTGATCTAACGAAATATGAACAGGCATTTGAACTGAGCTCTAATAGCAACACAAAGCTGTCTATCATTAAATCCTACTTATTGTATGCTTTTGTTTCGTCCTTTTGTGCTTTTGTTTCGTCCTTTTGTGCTTTTGTTTCGTCCTTTTGTGCTTTTGATGTCGGTTGAGATTTATTATAAATCTCTAAAAATTTTATACTTTCGATAGATGGAATGAATTTAAATAAATCACCAGATATTGCCTTTTTTATAACCTGGAGTCCATCAACCAAAAAAGATTCTTCAGGCAAAGTAATGGTAAGTTCAGACTTATTAAAGGATATTGATATCTTGTCGCTATCTGCAAGAAGTCTTCTTTTGATAAGGGAAGATGTTTTCTCTTCGTCTGTTTTTAAGATCTTTAATATGTTGACATTGTAATTCAATGTCTTTCCTGCTAATCTATGGTTAAAGTCAACCTGAACTCGTCCGGAACCGATAAACCTCACAAAACCACGTCTATCGTCTATATCAACTGCATCTCCTGCCTTTATTTCATCAGCTTTGTCACCAAATTTTCTTTGGGGTATCATTCTAACCTTATTTGTATCTCTCAACCCAAATCCCTTATCAGGAGGAATATCAACATTCAAGTTATCACCAAGTTTTGCTGTCGATAGAATTTCGTCTAGTCCCTTTAATACCCATCCTTCCCCTATCGAGACTAATCTAGGTTCATATTTTATGCTTGGATCGTATAGATTAGTTTTTTTTGCATTTTCTTCAATAGTAGTTTCAAAAATTTCGTCTGAATCCTTTACTTTAGCAGTATAGTCTATAAGAATGAGTGATCCTTTCTCTATTGTCACGAAATTTGCTGACGATTTACCATAATATTAAGCTTAACAAGTTGCCGCTATTGACTCAGGATATTATTTGCGACTGACAATCCATCCTTTATAGGGGGCACACCCAAGATTGACATTGATGATGAGATGGCAGAAAGAGTTCTCATAACATGGTAACTACTTACTTCGCCCATACACCCTACTCTAAAAACTTTGCCCTTAAGTTCCCCAAAACCTCCAGCTATTAGAACTTTGAATTTAGTTGAAATCAGGCCTCGAAATTTTTTGTCATCAATGCCAGGAAGATAATTTACCGCTATTACTACATTGCTTCTGGAACTTGCATCGGCAAATGGCGTAAAACCTAACGTTTCCAGCCCTGAATAGAATGCATCAGCACAATTTCTATGCCGTCTAATTCTATTTTCCATTCCTTCTTCGATAATAATATTTAATGCTTCCTGGTAGGCATAAAAAAGGCTTACCGCAGGTGTAAAGGGGGTTTCAAAACTGTCACTGTAATATTTGAAATATCTCTTTAGATTCAAATATTGACTTGGTGGGGGATTTTCAATCATGTATTTTTTTGCTTCTCTGCTTATTGAAATTGGAGCGATTCCAGGAGGCGCCGCTAGGGCTTTCTGAGTTGCGGTGAAGCATATATCTACATTCCATTTGTCTACGGGTAATTCATCGCCACCGAGAATTGAGACTGCGTCTACTACAAAGTATGCTCCATGAGCTTTACAGATATCACCTAATTTGGATAAATATCTCAAAGTCGTACCCGTTGAAGTCTCGTTATAAACTACGTATAGTGCCTTAATTTTAGAATTTTTTTCAAAAGCCTCTTCTATCTTCTCTATCGGAGGGTTTTGTCCATATGGTGAATTTATACGAATTGTTTTCCCTCCATAGTTATCAATTAGATCTGCAAGTCTAGTACTAAACTCTCCATTAACAGGTATAATCACGGCATCGTCTTTTTTTATTAGATTTATAACTGAAGTTTCGACAGCCCCAGTGCCTGATGTTGTAAGTACTACAATATCATTTTCTGTTTCAAATACTGTTTGTGTCTTACTTACGATATCTTTGTATAATTTTCTAAAATCATCACTCCTATGGTTTATCATCGGTGTTAGCATTGCATTAATAACTGTATTAGGAACATTGGTTGGACCAGGCAGCATTACAAGATATTCCAATTACATCCATGAAAAGATCATAGCCAATATTTATAATTACGTAAAAATTTGGAAAGAGACATAAATGATTTTATTTTGTCTTAATTTATGCTTAAAGAACGTGCAAGAAAGATCCTTGCTTCCATAGCTGCTAGTGGATTTAATGCATTGATGGTTTTCAAACCTGAGAATATTTTCTATTTGACAGGCTTTTGGGGAGAGTCAGTAGCTATCTGCACACATGACGAGACCAAATTGTTTGTTCCCAAATTAGAAAGCACAAGGGCTTTGAATGAATCAAGATATTCTGAAATTATTACTGCTGAACGTGGAGCAGGACTAATAAAGTCAATAATGCCCTACTTATCAACATTCAGGTTTTATTCTGATTGCAGTGACTATGAAACAATTCGATCTATTTTACTATATACGGATAACAGTAAATTTGTCGTAGATGAAGAGCCATATCGCAATTCAAGGATTATCAAAGATGAGTATGAAATTGAAAAAATTATGGAGGCATCACACATAATAGACAAACTTTACAAAATATGCAATGAAGAGATAAAGGCAGGACTTACCGAAAAACAACTGCAATCAAAGTTACTCTATGAAGCAATGAACCTTGAAGCAACTTCTACAAGTTATCCCTATACTTTGAATCCATTTATTATTGCTGGTGGACCAAATAGCGCTCTACCTCATTTCGAAACATCAAATAGAGAATTTGTCAAAGGGGATTTTATCGTAGTGGATTTAACTCTGAGATATAAAGGGTATATTTCTGATGCAACTCGTACATTTGCCTTAACTAGTGTAAATCCTGACATGTGTGAGGTCTATGAACTTGTCAGGAGATCTCAACAGCAGGGACTCGAATGTGTAAAGGACGGGATTGAATGTGGAAAAGTGGATGAAGCTTGCCGTAATGTGATATCCAATGGAGGATATGGATACAACTTTATACATTCTACAGGACATGGAGTTGGTTTGGAAGTTCATGAACAGCCATGGATACGTCAAAACGAGTCAAAGAAATTATCAAGAGGGATGGTTGTTACTATTGAACCAGGCATTTACATAAATTCGAAGTTTGGTGTTAGAATAGAGGATACTATTATGGTTAATGATAGTACCAAGGTAAATGATATGACTCTTACCAAATTTACCAAAGAGTTACTAATCTTGTGATCAAAAAATAATTTTATAATTTTATTAATCAATCTTTAGCTTTTTACAAACAATCTTTACTAAATTTCTAGCTATTTCCCTCTTTGATTTAAGTGGGATATGGATTATGTTCTTGTCTTTATCTATTATGTAGACCTCATTTGTATCAGAACCAAAGTCACATCCTTTTCTCGAAACATCATTGGCTACGATTAGATCACCATTACACTCTTTAAGTTTATCAATAGCTTTT
This sequence comes from Nitrososphaeraceae archaeon, assembly GCA_036566445.1. Taxonomy (GTDB): domain Archaea; phylum Thermoproteota; class Nitrososphaeria; order Nitrososphaerales; family Nitrososphaeraceae; genus TA-21. The sequence goes on along the minus strand of DATCWH010000013.1, from coordinate 22,038 downwards.
TTTATCAACAATTTCTCTGAAATATCATATTCAGTTTTAAATGCCACCAAAAGGATTTTCTTATCTAATTCTTTTAATGTGTCAACAATTTTTGCGGTTGGAACAAGTTTAATAGTTTTAGTTCCATTTCGAGTATCCATTTTGTTAGGTCTGTTCTTGCTTGGATGTGATATAGAAAAATCTGCAACTGCTGCTGCATGAAAAACAACATGTTGCTTTAGTCTCAAAATTCTTTCTCTTACGACCTTAAACATTTCTTCAGTAGTCTTGATTCTTATAATATTCATTCTTGGATCATCTGGAATATTCAAGGAACCACGTCCATAAACTAAAGTTACATTAAACCCCTTATCCAAGCATTGTTGTGCTATATTTAACCCCATTTTTCCGGAGCTCAAATTGGTCAAAATTCTAACTGAATCAATGTATTCAACAGTTGAGCCTGCTGTTACCAATACATTCATTCTAGACGTAATCCCGTCTTTTTTATTTCCAAATTTATGAATTACAAATTGCACTACATTATCTGCAGAAATTACTTTTGCTTTATCTTCTGATATCAATGGTTCCAGTATCGATACTCCTAATGACTTTAATTTTTTGATATTTTCTGCAATAATGATATTTTCATACATAGCCTCATGCATTGCCGGAGCGATTACAATTGGTATTCTTGATCCTAAAGCTACACTCAAAACAGTAGTAACAGGATTATCTTCTATTCCGTTGACAAATTTACCCAAAGTGTTAGCTGTGCATGGATATACCACAATAAGATCTGATTTACCATAATTAGCCAGAGCAATATGTTCCAGATCTGATGTTAGTTCTGTTACGGTTTTGTTTCCAGTGGCCCAGTCCATTATTTCTTTCGTTAGTAACTTAGAGTCGGTTGAATTTGACATCACCGGATAGACTTCAGCTCCATTACGCATCAGCATTCTACTAAGATCAATTGCTTTGTATGCAGCTACACTAGCTGTAATGCATAGCACAATTTTCTTTCCTTTAAGAACATTACTCTCCAAACCTATAATTTCTTTTGAGATGTGCTTTTCATTTTGAAAATTCTCATCTGAAATATGCATTTTTAAACCCTCTTTAGCATTTTTTCTAATTTTTCATATTCTTCTTCTGTCATATGATATGTATGTTCTTCTTGCGGGAACTTTCCAGATTTAACTTCACTCTCGTATACTTTTATTGCATCAAATATTTGTTCCGACAAATTTAGGTATCTCTTGACAAATTTAGGTTCCATATCCTGGTATAAACCCAACATATCATGAATAACTAATACTTGTCCATCTACATAAGGACCACATCCTATCCCAATTATTGGTACTTTGGCAATTTGAGTTATGACTGATGAAACTTCGCTGGTAACCTTTTCAAGAACAATGCTAAACACTCCGGCTTCTTCTAGAGCTCTGGCCTCTCTTATTAACATTACAGCATCTTCCGCCGTTTTACCCTGTGTGCTATATCCATGATATAAAGGAGTAGTCTGAGGTTTTAATCCAATGTGTCCCATTACAGGAATACCAACACCCGTCAAATTTTTGATAATATCTATGATTTCCCATCCGCCCTCTAACTTTACTGCGTCACAGCCACATCTCAAGAACTTAACAGAGTTTCTAACTGAATTAGATATGCCTGTTTGATACGATCCAAATGGCATGTCAGCAACTATTAGTGGTCGTGTAACCCCATTTGTTACCCCTTTACAAAATGTCAACATTTCTTCCATTCCTATTTTTCTAGTCGAATCATAACCTAACATGACAGTTGCCGCACTATCGCCTATCAAAATTATATCCAAATCTGCCTCATTACAAATTCGAGATATGGAATAATCGTAAGATGTTAACATTGTTATCTTTTCCTTGTTTTTTTTCTTATTCAAAATTTCAGAAATCGTAACCTTTGATTTTTTTTGCTTTCCCATTTTAAACCCCTTTTTTTATCATTAGCAATGATTTGTGCATATTTTCTTTGTTATCAAAATTCTTAATTAGCTGCAATAAATAGGATTTATCCTTCTTAACTAATTGTTCTGAAATTCTTATCATATTTGGTACTACACGCACAATATTGTCAATAATAGTAACATTAGATGCTATCGCGGTTCTAGATAATGGATTCAGATCGACTGAAATGACCGTCTTGCCCATTCTTACAAGATTTTCAGTCCTATCTCCATCTTCAAGTGCTAGAAAAATAGTATCAGAATTCATTATTCCATCTTTATCGACATATTTGCGATTACTTGATATGCCCCTAATTATCGCCTTTGATTTGCTATTCAATCCCAATACATCAAATGCGTCTTCTTTTGTTAATATCCTTGCTATTGAACTAGCCCTGGTGCTACTGTTATGAAAAAGATTTATCTCAATCCTTGATTTAGTAACATTACTCAGTGTAACTAGATCTTTTGCACATAACGCAGCAGTATTACCATTGACGGAGATAATTGACTTATTTGAAAGCAAAAGTAAGCTAGCTGCGGCCCTTTGAGCCTCATATGCATATTTTGTAGTCTTTTCGCCAAGTAGATAATCAAATGCTTCTCCTCTTCCATGTGCAATCAGTCCTTGTGGAACAACAATTCCATTCCTGAAGCCATCAACCAATTTTTCTCGTATTATGAGCGAATTAGCCCTTGGATGAGTTGTAGGGATTTTACGTATCATGCTTTTTTATTAATCTGGCGCCTTTATTTTCGATATCAGAAATAAATAATCTTGCAGGAAAATTTTTTGAAATCTTTTTTATTACTTCTAATTCATTTTCTTTAACGATTGTAAAAATAGTTTGCCCAAATAGAGCGGCGCTACAATGAAAACCATTTTGTATCAAAAGTTCCATGAGATCATTACAAGCCTTATTTATGAAACCTAGAGATTGTGAAAAATTGTAGGATAATTCCAAGAAGTCTACAGTACTTTTTGTTTTTAGGACTTTCAGCATCATATTGTTACATTCATGATTTGAAATATTTCTAATACTTTCAATAAAGTACTGAGTAAAGATAGGAGAAAAACAGAAAATCGCAACTTTACAGTTATTTATCTTTATTACATTTGTTTTTCCAATACCAGGGGCACCGCCCATTATTCTAAGGCATAATCCACCATGAAATTCTGAGAGTACTGTCCCGAGGCCTGTTTTACATTCTATCTCGGCTTTATGGGCTATTTGAGCAGATTCTGTATCGGAAAGACCCATAGAAAGAGCATCATTGAGTGCATAAGACAGACTCAATGCCCCAGACCCACTCGTGCCAATTCCATATCCAATTGGTACATTGACTTCATGGCTTACTTTAAGAAAGTAATTCTTATTGGCTCTTTTTAGAAATTCATTTATTACAAATCTTGAAACTATGGCATCTTTAGAAATAACATCATTGATGCGGATTATGAAATTATTCTTTTCACTATTATAAAGTTCTACGGTGCTTCTAACCCCTTTGCTAATGGAAATTCCTGCTCCCAGAGAACCACGAACAAGGATTGATTTATCTTTCACCTCACTATAGAAACCGGTAATGTGGCTCGGACTATACGCCTTTGCAATAGAAATAGCAGGAGTTATTTCTAAAGTCATTTTGTATCATAATATAATATTTTGAAAAATATAAGAATAATGTTTAATTAATTTATATGCATTTAAATATAATATGTTTCAGAATGAACGACGGTTGCAAAAAATTGGAAGCAGTGTCTTAATGTCATTGCCAGCCGAATGGGTAAAGACACTTGGTCTTAAAAAAGGAGATATTTTATCTATTGAAAATAATGATGATAATTCAATCACGATATTTCCAGCCAGTGATAGAAATAGTCGGGATAAAGAAATAGCAATTCATCTATCTGATGTTTCCCATGACAAATTGATCAATCAGATTTATGGAGCATATCTGTTAGGCTATGACATCATAAAAATAGTGGGTAAAACTCAAATTAATTTTGAAAATCGGGAAATCATAAAAAAAGCGATGAGAAATTTGATTGGTCTTGAAATTGTTGACGAAGATGGCCTCAAAATGACTATTCAATTTCTGCTGGATGCGCACTCTATGAATATTTCAAAGATATTAAAACAAATGAGCTCTATCGTCAACGGAATGCACAGGGATATAATTAATGCAATGAAAACTAGAGAAACAAATATAGATCTACTTGTGAGGGGGAGAGACGATGAGGTAAACAGGCAATACTTCTTAATCGTACGACTAATTAGGACGGCAATGATGGATCGTAGATTAGCTTCTAGTCTGGATCTTAGTAATATCGATATATTGGATTATAGAATTGCAGCAAATCATCTAGAAAATGCCGGAGATCTTATTTCTAAATTATCCTCCCAGTTATCAGGTTCTTTTGATGAAATAAGATATGAAAAAATTATTGAGGCAAATTACTTAATTTTAGAAATGCAAGAAAAATCCATATCGGGATTCATCACCAAGGATACTGAAAAGTCCTCTCATGTAGTAACTCTCTTCAATAAATTCAACACAATATCTAACTTCATAAAGAATGATTATATCAAACTAGAAGGGAATTATCAATCCGTACTGAAGACAATAAATATAGTATACACAATGGATGAAATAGCCAAGTGTTGGGTTGATATTACAGATTTGATAAAGCCAGTCTATTCCATTAGATAGAAAAATTTGAGTCGTGATTTATTGCATGAATGAAAGCACTAACTTTCCAGCTTTTTGATCACATCTTCAAAATATCTTAATGGTACTATTTTTACAGTATTGAATGAAGAAATTCCGACTGCAATACTTAGTTCCTCTATATCATGTGCATTTTCTGCCTGCAAAATAATAATCCATTCATGTTCGAGAACTGACATGTAAAATGCGACAACTCTTTTTACATTGAATCTTGAAATATTTGTTTCAATCTTGTTCTTCATTTCTTTAAAGATTTTTTTGCTTTCTTCATTATTTAGTGGACAAGATTCTGGACTGTGTACTGCAAATACCCCAAACAATGAATTTTTATTCGATTCCATTTCGTCTACTATCTATTCTGGGCACTTAAATGAGTTATTAATGCTCTAAGGAATTAGGTAAAATGTTGACCTCTATAATCCCTGCATTAAAATACCCTCAAACCCGCCCGCTGTTGGAGACCCAGACACGATATATTATCGGCAAAACTTGTTTGTAGCATTTCTTGTTATTTCAGGAGTTAGTATACTGGGTGTGACGCTTGTCATTAAAAAAATAAATCAGACAGTATCCAGGTAGGTCGCAATTTCCGGCACTATATATGGTGCTATCATGATTGTATCTTATTTAGTCATGCCTTCAAATCCGGACAAAATATCCATATCAATGAGTTTGATTGAAATATTTCGACTTGCTAGTACGACAACGATTGTTATGTTTTGGGGAATCCTTGGAACAATATTTGGTATTTTATGGAATAGGTTTGAACCTCACAATTTCGAAAAGATTACTACCTTCTAAAATTTGCGTTTCGCTTGTTCAACTATAGTATTAAGAACAACACCAAAAGTACCTGAAGTTCTAAAGATGCATGTAATATTTAATAAATAAATTATTACTTTTGGATTGAAATAACTGATCTTTATTTGAACTTGATTGGTTATTTGATACGGCATTATATTCCGAAATAGTAAAGATATGATACATCGTAGCTTCTAGTAATGGCACTTGGTTTGGGATTTGCTATGGTAGAATATTTATATCCATTGTAATCCTATCATTTTTATACCCAGAAAAACTGTTTACGGCAGATGTCCAAAATGTAGGACTAAGAGTCAACTCGAGGTACTTTCAAGTAATCCTGGAAATGAGAAATTTAGATGCAACATGTGTTATAATAAATTTACAATGGATGAACTTTGAGAACTAGTATCCAATCAATTGGGATTTTATAATTTCATTTATTATCTCTGAATTTTATGGAAATTCAATTTATTCGAGCTTGCCGTTCATTACGAAATAGAAATATTTAAGATTGAAATAGGTGAACGTGCAAATTAAGGTAAGTTTGGATACTGTAAATGGACCTTTAGGTGGTAGAAATAAGATTGCCCAAAATAAAAATGCCAATGAACATAATAGTGAATTCCCTAAAAAAAGATCGATATACGATTCATCTTTTCAATATCCCGTAAGAATCGGTGATGAATATGACGTAATTATCGAAGATATGAGCAGGAACGGTGATTCTGGTGTTACACGTATAAGAGGACTGATTACTTTTGTAAGAGGGACCAAGCCTGATGATAGAGCAAGAATTAAAATTACAAAGATTGGAAAAGGATATGCTAGAGGACAGTTGATTGCATATTTAGATTCAAAAAAATAGGCAATACTTTAGGATGGAAATAACCATTTGGAGAAAAGTTGTATGTGAATTGATTTTACCATATTACTAGCCCCAATTTTATAATCAGAGATTTAATGAACTTATGGGATTACTATTTTTTTAATTGCTTGTAATGCTCAAACATAAAACTAAACAATTTAAAGCCCGGATCTCCGAAGTGAGGGGGTCATGTGAAATCGTTATTTTTATGATATTGATTATTTCTAGAATACCAGTCATAGTTTATTGGTACTTATTGATACATTTGTTCCAAAGGAATATGTATGTGGTTTTCAATTGTAACAATTGATTGGCTTTCGTTTCCGAAATCCTAAAACCAATTATAGATTTTGTGACATCGATTATCAGTACTATGGGTTACCTGGGAGTTTTTTCCTTAATGGTATTAGATAGTGCAATGATCCCCATACCGAGTGAAATCATATTAGTTTTTTCAGGTTACCTAATTACAACTGGAAAATTTGAACCAGTAACTGTCATCGTTGTCGGTTCGCTTGGAAATGTTATCGGATCCATTTTAACTTATTATGTGGGTCTAAAATTGGGTAGAGTATTGTTACTTAAGTATGGCAGGTACGTTTTCTTGAAGAAAAAACATATAGAGTTTACTGAAAATCTATTTCAAAAGCATGGAGATCGAATTTCATTTTTTGGTCGATTGTTACCGGCAATAAGAACCTACATATCACTCCCATGTGGAATAGGTAGAACAAATATTATTAAATTTTCAATCTATACGTTTCTTGGATCTATTATATGGAATACAGTATTCACATACATAGGTATGCAACTTGGAAATAATTGGGAGCATATAGATAACTATTCAGTTTATCTTGAAATATTACTTTTGTCCGTCTGTTCAGGATTTGTGATTTGGATAATTGTAAAAAAAGTAAAAAAACATAGGTAATTCATGATCCTACATTCCCGGATTATCAAATGGTTATCCTAGATACACGCAAGTGTTATTAAGTTCCAAGAATATCTAATCTGATTATTGGGCATAGTTATTAAACTCGTTACGGGTCACAGATTAAGAATGTAATCGAGTCTCCCTCTGTTAAAGTTGCTTGCTACATTAAATCCTCATATTGCTAATCCATCCCTATGAGTGTAGAACAAACATTACAAAAAGAAATCGAAGAATCAGAGAGGTGGCTCAATATAGAAAAAGATGATAGTACTTACAAAAGAGATCTCATGAAGAGGATTGAATTAATAAATTGGGTTCTCGAAAATATGAAGAATCCTGATATTCAGATTTGCGATCATATTGAATCAAAAATGAGTGAAATTATACTGTCAATAAATCAGACTTATTCAATACTCGAAGCCGATGAATTGGATAGCGAGCTAAGAATTTTAGATTGGATTTTTTATCAAGTTTGTAGTAACGAAGTTGCTAATCAGGTTTATCAAGCACCAAACCTTTCCACTATTCTCAATCCCAAAATAGTAACTGCTATAGCGAGCACTATTAGAAGGAATATTAATATCTTAGTTGATTTTTGCATATTACGCTTCAGGCTCCATCCTGATTTGTGAGAATGGTTCTATATCTATATTTGTATCTGTAGTAGTCATTTTATTTCGTTAGGTACATCACAGAATTCCATACCGCTTTTATTTCATATCCCTGATTTACGTAATATATGATTGACGGTATTTCCTGATCACAATTCATTTTTATAATTACTATATGTTCATCATGGTAAGGTACACAATCTGTTTGTAGTGGATCAAATTTTCGTGGATCAAATTCAGATGTTTGACCCGCAATATTTTCGGCCCCACCTATTAGTAAAACTATTAGTAGAACAAACAACGAACCTATGAATATCGCTAAGTCCACTTCTTATTGTCCTCTACAGGTGCTAATGGGATCTTATTATCCATTACTAAGAATCCAATTTGATTATAATCATTTTATAGTTTATTGAGCATAGTTTCTAACTTTTTTATAATTTATTGAGCATAACTGTCTCGGAGGCTTGAGCCTTGAATGTCTAGTAACATCAGAATTGTTAGCATAGTAGATGACGATATAGGTACTACTATCTTCTTTCACGAGGCTCTGCGCCAAAATATTGATGGAATATCAGTTTTCTCTTTCAACGATCCCATCATGGCATTTGAGCACTTTACAGAGAACAAAGAGAACTATGCCTTAGTTATTTCTGATCTAAGAATGCCGGGTCTTAATGGCTTAGAACTACTGAAAAAAGTAAAGACTTTGAGTCCTAAAGTAAGAACTATATTGATGAGTGCTTATAATTTTGAGGAAGATGAATTGTACCAGAAATATATGAATGAAGCAGTGATAGATTCAACTATTGAAAAACCGGTGACGATGAGTAGGCTATCCCAAAGAGTAAGAGAAGAATTAGATGCTTCAAAGGGGTATAATTGAGATTAATTTATGATTATAGGAACTACTTTTTAAGTTATACTATCAGATTTGATTCGATTATGAATATCATTTCTCACTTGCTATTGATAAAATACTGAAAATTAAAGTATTATAGCAACTATCACAGTGGCTATCCACGTCCATCTTTTAAAAGTAAACCATTTAATCGATATTACCATGAATTTTTGTCAATATTACTACTGGTTCTAAACTTTGAAAATAACTTACGTAGAATTAAATACCTAATTCCCGCTATAGAGACGATTAATGGCTTCTGCACTAGACCGATTGCTTGCACAAGAGCTGGAATCGATGATCAGGGAAAAACTTGGTGAAAAAACGTGCAAAAAGATCGTGGATCGCCTGCACCAGCGCTATGACTTGAGTTTAGCAGAATCCGTAAAGGATTTTTATACACTAGATACCACCCTTAGAGAATTTTTTGCTTCTGGAGCCGATGCTATTGAAGAAGACTTTACAAACCGCTTGATTTCTATTAACGCCCCTGCAAATGGACGACCATGGATTACGATTGACGATAGGAAGCTGGCAAAGCTTATCGCTGGAGCATATGGAGATACAGAGAAACGGCTTATCCTAGAAGTGGCCTTAAGGCACCCCTTGGTCATATCTCATATGCTCGAAATATTAGGCATTCCAATATCATCAGGTTATAGGCTGTTAAATGAGTTAGTGGAAGACGGTTTGCTCACAGAACAGGGATATGCGGAGAATTCAGATGGCAAAAAAGTGAGGAAATATACGGCGTTATTTGAAAGGGTTAAGATGGAGTTAGACACGAAGGGATTGATTGTGCAAGTGTTACTGAAAGAAAATATCTTGAAAGAGAGTCAAATAATTCGCGTGCTCTTAAGGGGAAAACTAGGTGTGGCCTAATCCACACTACATGTGTGGAGACTCTACCTGTCTCATTCAATGATACTGAAATTCCATCGTTCAGACGTTCGATCTGAAATGAATAGATGCTGCGAATTCTTGAATTAAGAAACTTAGATTATTTTATAGTGTCTGTAAAGGGAATAAGTGATAATCAAAGGAGCTACAAACCATAAAACATTTACAAAATGAGTTCGGGTATAAAGTCCAAATATTTCAAGATAGTAGTAATTGATATCCCCAAAGGTATTTAGGAAAATCCCTACCGCTAGAAGTGACCAGACAGCAGCAAGTACACTTTGCCTAAAAACTTGAGTACCTAGAATAGCGAAAGAAAGTGAAGTCGCTGATGCTGCTACGAATGGTAATCCGTAGTAATAATCAAATAAACTATATTCATCTTGTTGAAATGTAAAGTACGAGTACAGCAATACTATTACAACCGGGATTCCTGCTAACCACGCTTTTGTTCGTATACTGATTTTTCGTCTAAAGAACTTGATATTTCGTATCAGGTGATAAATTATAAAGGGATAATAGGCAAAAAAGAAAATGTCTGCTATTGAAGGATAAGGATCGATTTTTAAAACTGCAGTATAATAATTCCAAATAATTTCGCCAATCGCAAGTGCTGCGAATCCAATTCCCAACGCAATGTAGGCCCTTCCAAATACTGCCGAGCGACCATACCTTTTTGCAAGAATAAATGAGGAGATGGCACAGATCAGGTTACTTATTGTTATCACATAATCAATTGGGCTTAATTCACCCTCCTTTTCAGGAAGTATATAGTTAAATATCTGATAGATTACAGCTAGGCCTGCAATGAGCAATAGTATTTTGTAATTTAGTCCACCTTTTGGTTCTGTAGTAGTCTTACCTGTACTATCGGACATTTCCTATGATTTTATCCGATTGTGAAATTATAAAAGTTTTATAGGTTTTTATCTGGGAGTTATATCATTTCAAATTTTTTGAAGGGAAAGAACAAAATCTTCATTTCCAGTATAAGATCTAGATGCTCTAAAGGATAATGATCGATGGATTGAGCCATACAGCTTTAATTCAAAAGAAGAGTTTCAAGAAAATATACAAGAATACCAAAAATAAAAGCGATGCTCACACGACAAACAAAGCATCTTTAAGCGATTCCATTCTTTCATAAAATAGTTCTAAATCCCTTTCTACATTCTTGAATCTTTTATCATGTGTTATTGTTTGTGTTATTGTTTTAGGAAACTTTGCCGTAAATCGAAAATTATCTGGAGTTCTTTTATTCCAGTTTCTCACCATTAATTCGCTAGGAATATTGCAACTGAGCATAAACAAATGTTATCACATCTCTATTTGATGATAAACAAGGGTAATTTAGCGATATCTAAGAAGTATGAAAAACTTATCGTTTCTCTAAGAACGGTTCAAGCAAATGAATACTCCCTAGATAAAGAACAGACTTCATACAATGATCAATTGGATAGATTGACTTTCAATGAAAGGTTATATTATAAAATAGAAAGTAATTCGTAAATACGACTTCGAAGTTGCTACATAAATGAAGAGTAGAGCCCTTGCCATATCCGGTGTAATTCTTATTGCAATATCTGGAGTATTTCTTATTGCGTTGTCATCGATTCCTCTTCTGGTTCACTTGGACTTCATTAATGAAAAGCCAAACATTGAAGGAGGGCCCGTTAAGTTAACTAATATCCCACCGGGTGTAGTTATTATTCTCTTTCTTTTTTCAATTATTTTTCTAAGTGGACTCGGTTTACTTATAAAGGGATTTGTATGATACGATTTTTGCTAAATCCGTTATTATTGACAAACTGTTAGAGAATACAGTCTAGACAAAGAACAAACATCATACAATGATCTGTTAGATGCTCTGCGATTGTTAAATGATAATTCACCGGCAAAACTAAAATATTTTGAGACAGAAAGAATAATGGTGTTTTGTTTCTTCGCTTCTACACGATTCTAGAAATAGTTTAAGTTCATTCACATCTATAATATAGATTGGAATTATAAAAATATTGTATATACCTCATGAAATAAAGGTTTAATTTGTAGAACTATTAAAATTAGGTATGGAATATTTCCGGGGAACACTTTTTTTTTGGATAAATTGGATCGATCTCATAAAGCTCTACTTATTTTAGCTAGTGTAGTAGTAAAATCATTTCTGATGTCAATAGTTTCTAGTTATGTCTTTTGTGGTAGTATTAATCCCTACGTCTTATTTTTCCAATGTATTGATAACGTTCCATTTGTAGCAGCAAGTATAGCAGCTGTTGCAATCATTGGGACTGTTTTTGGATATTACATTATAAGCTCAAATCATTTGATTCAATATTTCCGAATCTAATGATGGGGGACTTTATAGTAACTGCAATGTATTTCGGAGCATCCTTCTCTGCTACGTCAATCATTGCTTCAAAAGTTATGATTTGGTTATTTGGTGTGTGGATATTGGGTATGCTTCTCGCTCCATTTAACAAGGATCGAACTATCTTAAAGAAGGTAACTGAATACGGAGCACTGGTTGCATTAGGAACTCTGTTGACTGCACATTTTATTTCATTTTTGCAAGAATTTCAATCTTCATATACTGTTGCAATGATGGTAACTAGTGTTCTGAGTTTATTTGGAGCCGGCAGAGATAAATAGGTTTATGTAAGCTACCAATACGAACAAAGTAAATACGAGATTAAAGGAATTTAGATAGCCGTTTATACAATACTTCATGGTTACCTGTTGTATCATCTTCCCATACCATGTGAATTTCATTTCTTGATACTGTGATAGATGGACATTCGGAGATTCCAGTGTTGTGACTCACATTTACGGGTTTATCGATGCTTGTTCCGTTAATATTAGTTTTCGTTAAGAAGATATCTTGATTACCATTAATATTATCTTGCCATACAACGTATGTATTGCCATTAATGATAATATTCTCTACATTTGATGAGTTAAAAGAAGGTAGACGAATGGTATTTCCGAAATCGTTACCGTTGTTTGAACTATTTCTAATGTAAACATGTTTTTTATCAACCGGCAAATTACTAGTCCAAGAAACTAACACACGATCAGCGAATGCAGTCACCTGAGATTCTCCACCATCTATAGCTTCATTATTTAATTTACTAAGATTGGCGAAATTATGTGTATTATTGTCGTCTTTATGACCTTTAATGAATAAAACTTCTGTATCTTTATTGTTCTTTTTATTCCATGCTACGTAATATTCACCTGCATTTGCAGCTATCTTGGGAAATGTTTCATTATCAGCTGTACCGATCTCTCTTATCTCTCCAAATGTTTTACCTGCATTATCGCTCTTACTCAATAATATTATATTACCCATTTCTGTATCGAAGCTGTTCCATACTACGTAGATACTTTGTCCCTCTGCTGCTAATTCGACATGATTGGGATCCGTCGAATTCTGACTTATTACAATACTATTAGTAAATGTCTTGCCCCTGTCAGAGCTCTTGGAGAACATTATTTCTCTTTCACCAGAGGAATCATCTACCCATACCACGTAGATATTATTTCCAACACTCGCGATTTGTGGATGTTCTGAAAATCCAGGGTTATTACTTAGATTTATGGATGAGCCAAAAGTATCCCCGCCATCATTGCTTTGTCTAAAGAATATATCATAATTCCTACTTCCATAGCTGCCAACAGATTCTTGCCAAACTAGATATACACTATTTGACGATGAGCTTACCTGTGGATATACAGAATCATCTTTATTTTGAGTTAGATTCTTTGGTTCACTAAAGTTCAGTCTTTCGGAAGATTTTTCCTTTTCTTCAGGATCTATAACACTTCCTTCAGCAACTGTGGATGATCCTATTATGAGTAATGTAATTATAAAAACATAGTATGGAGGAACTTTCATGATTTATGATAGTATATATTTCTAGTTATTTATCTCTACTTCACAAACTTTTATTCATAAATTGATTCCTTACTCAAATACTTGAAGTCAATCAACAGAACTTATGAACGCCCACAGAAATTTTGAGTAATTTTTGGGCCATAGGGCATTATACGAGTAATCATTATTATCTTCCGCTGTACTCTGAGACTTTGCACCGTCACTAGATTCAGTATTCGCACTTTGTCAAATCCCCCCTCCCCATCTCATAGGAGCTTCCTTTGTTAAATATTCCAAGATTGTAGGAAGAACTTATGTCTCATCTTACTATATTTAATCAAAGTCATTACGAACCAAGATTCCAAAATGCTTATGAATATCTTAATAATGTTAAACTTGATATTAGAGGGTTAAGATCTGCAATAGAATTTGAAGTTAACGATATTGTATGTGTTGTGGGAATTTCAGAACTCACAAATATACTTCTAACAAGGATTGGTGTATGTTGCTTACTTCCTAGAAGGTCTTGTGGCCTTATATCCAATTGTACATCTCGTAATTCAAATGTATTATTATAGATGCGGGTAACAGCATAGATGTATATCAATATGTAGAATTTGGACGACAGTATGGATTGGATACCAAACAAGTCTTGCAAAGAGTTGTGGTAACAAGAGTTTTTACATTATATCAGCTTGTGCATTTAATAGTCTATAATTTACCAAAGATGATTCATAAATTCAATGCTAAATTAGTATTGATTCCAGATTTATTTGATATTGTTTATTCAAGATCAAATCGATATCAAGGAAGCTAAATCATTAATAAAAGAAATTGTGGATGCAATATTGATATTATCACGTAAAAATAATGTCTTATTCATAACTTCAATACTATTAAATAAACTTCTTTCTATTTCAGATTTATATTACAAAATGCTACTTCCTTTGTTTAATAAAAGTATAGAAATTATTCAAAACAAATCCAATGAGCAATTTGCCGTTAAAATAAATGAAAAATTCTGTAAATATGTTACTAATCGCGTAACCATTAATAGAAAATATTTTATATCCAAGAGTGACTTACTAATAGTTTCAAATAAGTAGATGATATCATGGGCAGAACAATTCCATCATTCAGAATCTCAAGTATAATTGAAGAGCGAAAATGGAAACTATTTCGGAATTTTCTTGATAAAACAGACAAGAAGATGTTTGATGAAATGTTTTCATTTGCACGTCTGTATAATACTGCATCTTATCAATGTGTTAGACCTATCAGAATACAAGCTATTTTAATGTCCATCATATTTCATCATTACAAAAAATTGTTTCAATTGTCTAAAACTAATATAAAATTTGCAAAAATAGATCTAATTTAAAAGTGATAGATATGATCTTATTTCCGGAAGACGACATTCTAATACGAGAGATCGAATCATGGAAAGGTTTTGCTGACATGTTATGTTCAGAGGATAAAAGATTATCTTCACAAATGTTAAATGATTGTCATAGATATAGTAATGCAATAAATGCCAAGGGAGAACCATTCCCAGCTGAAGCTTTATTGATGACTCTAGTATTTATACAACACAAAATGATTAGTTGGTTAATAAAATATCAATATAAGAAGTTAAAATAATCTAATCCGAATAACTATTATCACATAAGCTAAATTAAACTAATTTCATTTGAAATTTAACACATTAATTTACAAAAATAAATCTGATTCAATACAATGTTCTGGATTAGAGAGTCGAGAGAATTATATGATTCGAGCTTGAATAACATTGTTATCATTTAATTTAATACAATCATCTCAGAGAATTTTCATATGGTTTAGATAATTTTTCAAGATATTGGCAATAAGTAACAAGAAATACAAAAATACCTACAATATGAATTACTTATTAGAGGGTTATGGTACAGTTATGTTGAATTATTACAAAAGGTTCATTTATGTATAATGAATTTGAGCTGTGGTTAATGAACAAGAAACAATCAATGTAAACATTCCTTTTATTAGGAACGCTCCTCGTAGTCAGAATGATCGGTATTACTGCTAGTAGTACCCAAGTATTTGGTAAAAGTATGGCTACGATGGAGATGATGATGATATAAACTGGCAAAAATTTAAAAATTCTGAGACGTTTGAAGATGCAGGTGATGATGTGCCTGATTGCTTTAAAGATGCACATGACAGAGGAGATAATCTGGCTGGCTATGAGGTAGAAAATTGTGAAGACTCCGACGGAGACTCCTATGGTGGCGATGATGATGACTAGGACTGATAACTAATTATTCCCTACACAATTGTTTTATTTTTTTTAAAATAGCTATCTAATTATGATATTGTGCCCAAAGTATATATTTTATAGTAAATGTTCATGAAGAGATCATGATGATAATCCTGGTATACAATCAAGATCCTTTCATTACCTGTTAAAGGATATATGATCCTTTCATTACCTATAAAAGGATATATAAATAATCATGGGAACCCAACAAATCAGAGATTCTAATATCACGTCAGAATAAATACGATATGTCAAAACTCTTTGTTAATGGTAAGCGTACTTTGGCGCGAATCTTGGTTAAAACCTCTCTCAATCTATGATATTGAAACAAAAGTTTGCAAATTTTGTAAGAGAACATTAAAAGATCAAGACTTCGTAACTACCTGTGAATTTTGCGATATTGGTATAATGCACGATAATTGTGCTAATGAACATATCTTGGATAAACATAAGGTGGAGGTTAAGAAGAAAATAGAATTGCATAGGGACAAACGATTACATGATTACCAATAGTGCACCATTTGTTTAAGGAATACCATAGATCTTTCCAATTCTCTTTAAGGTATGTTAAATAAATTTTAGTGAGCTAACCAAAATTATCTATTAAAAATGCTTGAAAAAGCGCTAATGACATGTTCTAGATTTAAGTATCGAAAAAAATCTTTCTTTTGATCGTTTCTTTTGGCATTACAGGTCATAAAGTATTATATATTTAGCTTAAAATAATCTGCAACACTCAGGAAATAAACCGAAAAGAATATTTATAGGACATGTGGTTTTAATGAGGATGAACAAATTCGTACCTGTTTTGCTAGTTTTAGTAATTGCATTTGCAGCAATGCAACTTTTGACATGGAGTATAGCAGAAGCTGGAAAAAAATATCCTAAGATCAGAGCTGACGCAGGCGATGATTTTAAAGTATCAGAAAATAAAGAAGTCAAACTAGATGGTTCCGATAGTCGTGGTGGCTTTAAGAAATTTACTGATTTTGAGTGGGAATTGGTAAGAGTAAATGGTGCCAAAGTAAATAATGAACCTTTTCAAATAAATAATGGCGATGAAAAAGAAGCTTCATTCATGGCTCCAGATGTCGCCTCAGGGGAAGTTACATATGAATTCAAATTAAAAGTACGTGATGAGGTTGACAGGGAAGATGATGATATTGTCAAGATCGTTGTAATGAACCAACAGGCTTCAGTTCCGGTTCCGGTTGGACCTACCTAACGCTAATGATAGACGTTGATATTGAGACCAGGATAACGAACCAAGTCGTAAAATAGGGCTGATAGGGTAGATAACATCTGGATCAAGATCTCTGAAGTTCACACTAATTTAACGAACGGTAAAGTGAAAATACAGAATAAACCAACTTTAATCACGAAAAATGCGATCTATCATTCAATAGAAATTGACAAATAATCAAACAATATTGTTATTTTATTCCATCCCGCTTTTCATTTCCATAAGTTTTTGAACGCGTTTTTCCACTGGTGGATGTGTAGAGAATAGATTAGCAATAGAACTTCCAGAGAGAGCAGGAATAATAAAGAAAGCATTCAATTTTTGAACCTTTTCTAATTCTTTTGGTGGAATACTTCCAATTCTACCGCTTATCTTGAGAAGAGCACTAGCCAATTTATCTGGTTTTCCGGTCATGATTGCTCCGCCTCTATCGGCAGAATACTCTCTATACCTTGAAATAGCTCTAATAATTAAGAAGCTTACAATCCAAGCTATTATTGCAACTAATATTACAATAGAGGTAGTCCCCGCAGTATTTCGATTTCTGGCTTGTAATCCACCATAAAATCCGAATTGAGCAAGATACCAAGCGACGGTAGAAAATAGACTGGCTAATGCTAAAACTAGAACATCCCTACTCCTGACATGGCTCAATTCATGGGCTATTACTGCTTCAAGCTCATCATTGTCTAACAAGTCCAAAATCCCTGTAGTTACTGCGACCAGAGAGCTTTTAGGACTCTTGCCTGTAGCAAAGGCATTCGGTACCGGCGAATTAACCATCGCAACTTTAGGCTTTGGGAGTCCGTTATTGGCGGAAAGTCTTTCCACAATTTCATGCAGCCTAGGATAGTCCTCTTTTGATACGATCTTGGCACCAGAACTCCATAGCACTATCTTATCAGAGAAATACCATTGTGCAAGAATCATCGCAGATGCGATTATCGCTAGCGGTATATATCCTACTCCAAGATAGTAAAGTATGCTCAAGAATATCAAATATAGTACTCCTAAAATGACGAAACTCAAGATCATTCTTGCATTAAGACCAGCGTCTCCCCTCCAATGCACAGCCATTAATTATGTATTGAAAATATACCATATTTCCTTAATTAATCTAATGTATTGTATTTTCATTCTAATGATATCAATGACATGGTGAGACAGAAAAAGTAGGCCCCATCATTTATAGGTCTAAAACGAGAATATCAAAGTTAGTATAAGTGACAACCATTACAGCCGAGAAGCAAATCAGTAATAATAACAAGCTGTCATATTTGAAGGACTTTAACGAGGTGTTTGAGTTTGTAAAGTTTTCTGTCAATTCAGTATATGAAATGAAACGAGCCGGTTTGAGCCTGATGCTTCATATAATGCCTACAAGGGTAGGAGCTTATCACGTACTAGGTTCAAATGTGATTACCGTCAATAGTTTCGTGTTAGACTTGGTAAAGAAATATTCAATATCCAATGATGAATACAACTCGTATTTATTTACGATACTTTTACACGAGTATCTCCACAGTTTTGGAATATTGGATGAAAACAAGGTTAGATATATGAGTGTTGAACTCTGCAAAAAATTCTTTGGTGAAAAACGCACAGTGACAATCATGGCTGAAGATCCTTTGAAAATTTTTCCTCAGCTAGGATTTATAAGATATAATAAATATGAAGGTAAATATGAAATAATTAAAAACTTTGATAACTCTAATCAGACGTACATACAGTAGGGCAAGAATTTTGAATATGACTATCTATACACTATGCAGCTAGCTTCAATTCTGACAAACTTTAATTCTTAATTCATAAAGAAAAGGTATTATGTTAATTCGAGACCGTCATTGGCTCTATTTCAAGTTCAATTTCTTGATCTTCCTTATTTGCTGTATTTTTACTTTTTTGTTTCACCTTCTCGGGGATTTCAAAATCGTAGCACATTTTTATCTACACATTATACCGTATTTGTACTATAAAGCATTTTTGAAAACCTGAAGATCTCGGTGAACATTTTTATCTCATCTTGGTCCATTGCATTTTATCAAATATTTTTGGATCCATTTACATATTGAAAAAAATGTCTTTTTTGAAAATTGGCCGATGATGCCGATAATCTACTAATACTGCAATCATGATTACATAAATAATGTGCGACACTGCCGTTATAATAGGAAAGGAGCTTTCAAATTATTCCTTTGGCGAGAAACATCCATTGAATTCCGGCAGGCTTGATGCATTTTGGTCAAAGATTGGCCAGTCAGAGTCTATTGATTCAGGTAATTTGAAGCTACTTTCTCCTGCTTTAGCGGATGAAAGAATAGTAGCTTCTTTTCATGACAAAAACTATATCAATTTTGTAAAAGAGTCTTCAATAACTGGATCTGGATATCTTGATTCGGGGGATACGCCTTCCTTTAAAGGAGTATTTGAGGCCTCTCTGTATGTGGTAGGTTCTACACTATTGGCTCTTGACACAGTCATTAATAAAACGAACGGAATTATTCATGCGTTTAATCCCATTGGAGGCCTGCATCACGCAAGAAGGAATGCAGCTGGCGGTTTTTGTGTATTTAATGACATAGGAATTGCAATAATGTATGCCAGGAAGAAATACAATTTAAAGAAAATATTGTATGTTGATATTGATGCTCACCATGGTGATGGCGTATACTACGAATTTGAGCAAGATCCAGATGTAATCCTAGCTGATATTCATGAGAACGGTTCATTCTTATATCCTGGAACCGGCTTTGAATCAGAAAACGGTATAGGACTCGGCAGAGGTACCAAGTTAAATTTATCCCTGTATCCCGGTGCTACTGATCGTGATTTTTTATCAGCGTTTATAAAAATTGAAAATTTTATTGATTCTATGAAATTTGAGCTCATCATATTCCAATGTGGAGCGGACGGCTTATCAGGAGACCCATTAACACATTTGAGATATACTGAAAAGTCACATGAATATGCTGCTCAATTACTTCACAGAATCGCACATGAAAGGTCTCATGGAAGAATTATTGGACTCGGTGGAGGTGGATATAATACACAGAACTTGGCTAATGCGTGGAATAAGGTAGTAGAAGTTTTTGCTTCCAGCCCTTCAATTAACAAAATGTAAGACCAGTATGAGGCGTTATTTCACATTCAGATGTTAACCAGTTTGTAAACGTATTGTCGGATGCTAAAGTACAGATTTTTGCGTCTTCTCGTATGAAACAATTTGGTTAATAGTCATCTTATCATAGTTAGCAAATTTTGTCAATATGGAGTACCGATAAGAAAGATTTTTTATTTAGGAAAATAAATGAGTATTGGCTGAATATTAAATGTCCAATCTAATTAAATATATGATTCTGTTAATCTCGGGTTTGTCGATCTTCCTTTTGTATCCGCTGACGAGTGTCACACAGTCATCATTCGCACAAAATAATCAGGGAATAGTTATTTCGATAGCTAACTCAAGCTTTGTACCTCTAACAAATACGGATGCTAATCAAGTTAGAGTAAATGTAGAGTATACGCTTGAAGATCAAGCAATAGAAAATGAAGTGATAAATGCAATAATGAAGGTATATGCTCCAAATGGATCATTGGTAAAAACAACTACAACTCCAAATGGATTTACTGCTAGGAGTGATGGTGTAGAAGCACTAAAGACTACATTTCATGACAAGTCGATGCAAAGTGTACTGGCAAATATAACATTCACTGACTCGACGAAGAGAACACTGTTATCAAATGTACTCACAGTAAATCTTGATCTTGAAGAGGCGCCAACAGGTCCAACAGGTCCAACAGGTCCAACAGGTCCAAGTTCATCGTCAAGGAATACATCCTCTATAGAAAATTAGGATTCTTGATGGTGTTTTGCTGGTAGAATGCGCTCACTCCTTACTCCAGTAGAATTTGTCGGATTATTATTTACTTTTTAGCAAATGAACAAGTTGTTGATAATCTGAGTTAATTCCTGCCTCGAATGTGCAGCGGAGCATAAAGCGAAAAGTGAAAGGTGGTAGAACTGTAATCGTAGATGCTGGATATTTTGGAATGACTAACTATAGTGATGATGAGGATTAACATCACGAGATCTCCCTATTCTATTGAATCGTATAAACTGATGAGAGAAACCGGTTAACTACCTGTTCAATGGTTTGTCAGATAATGTCAGATAACGTTGTTCTATACTGCTCTATCACCTGTTGAAGAAGAGGAGAATATCGGCTGAACAATTGACGCTCTACTGCCTCTTCATGGCGACCCTGGCCGCAGCTTCTGGGTCTATACGCTACTGTTCAGCTAGAGCTGAACTATTAACATACTTAAATAATTCAAATGCCAAATCTCTAAATTGGAAACTGAAATGCTGGACTATTAACATACTTAAATACTATGCCTCTTCATAATTTTCAATGTTATCAGTATCTTGTAGAGAAGTTGGAGTCGACTGCGATTTTGTAGGAAAGGGAGAAACAGAGCAAGAATTAATGGATAATTTAATAGAGCATGCGATAAAAGATCATGGATACACGCGTGAGGACGTACTTAAACCTGAGATGCAGGAAAAAATTAAAGCCCATATCCATAAAGCATAAGAAAATATAATTCGTCAGTACTAATACTAACAATCACATATGATTGTTGTTGCTGTAAAGGGTAATCGCTATGTCCTTTGGTCCTTTTGCTAGTAATTGCTTCAAATATCAAATAATTAATGAATTACCAAATAAGTTATAATCATTCAATCTAGCTCTATCTTAAACGCTCATTTTCTTACCTTTGGATCTTTGTATAAGATAATTATGCTTAAGACAATATAAGCTACTTGAAATACTTCCACTGCAATAGCTGTTTCGCCGATCGAACCTCCACGACCGGTAATTGGATTTCCAGGGAATCGAGTAATTA
>DATCWH010000048.1:0-38182 GCA_036566445.1 Nitrososphaeraceae archaeon | reverse complement strand
CATTTTACTTTTTAACCTCCTTGATACTCTTAGGAGCTAATAGTATGTTTTCTTTGTCTGCTAATTGTTTGGCCTCTATATACAGCGAACACTTCGCTTAATGCTGTATTTCTGTCATTGCGATACACATGTACATGGATTCTAATTCCTTGAGCAGTCTCTTCTATCTTCAAAGAATGTGTATATTGAACTATATTAGATTTTTACACTTATAATAGGAGTTCCTAAACAAAGTTAACCTAAGGATCTAGTCTTTTTCTTACATCAATATGTAAATTTTAACTTCACTCCATTTTCCATTAACTTGTTGATTAAAGGTAGTAATGTGCAAAGGTATTGAGTTCAGATGAATTTCGGTCCTTCATGAATTGCAAATAAATTAGACCACCATAGACAACCAAATCCCTGGCAAGCATTTCCATTCTTGATTGCAATTTCTTGTTCACAATCTGACCGTTTGAATCTAGATCTTCTCTCCCATTAATAGAAATACCATACGGCAAACTCCAGGCATAACACTGTCTTACAGCTGTCCTCATTTGATCCATGACCGTTAAACCCTTCTCATGAGATGAAACTATATATCCAAAGGTTTTGCCTGAAAATTCTTTCCAAAAAAAATCTAAAAAATTTTTCATCGTTCCGGACATGGACCCATGATAATCAGGTGAAGCCAGAACAAATACATTGGCCCAATTTACATCCCTGGTAACCCTTTCGACATTTTCATTTTCGGATCCAGTGCTAGGCCTATACATCGGTAATTCAGTCTCTAACAAATTTAGCATTCTTGCTTCAGTTTTGTACTTCACAGAAATAATTTCAAGGATGTTTCTTAGAGCATTCGTGCTAAAGGAATTTTTTCTCATACTGCTCCCAATGCCCAAGACTCTTACTTTTTCTTTCGTAGATTTTAATCGTAATGTGGAATATATATAATATTTTTTTGGATGTGAATCCCGAGTTAAATAAAATAACTAATTAGACACATTAATCCAATCATAGTTAGTAAATTATGGCAATTATCATAAGGCCTGATTCTGAATTCACGGCCCTACTAAAAAATAACCTAAGATCAAGATACGACGACAGGAAAAAGGAGAGGATAGGACTTGCTCCCATTCATGTTTCAGACATACTTCCGAGCTCTTGTATAAGAAAGCAATACTATTCACGAGCTTATCCGGATGAGGATCCCATCACTGATGAGTCCATACACCATTTCGTCAGAGGAGAATCAAGTGAATTTGCAATCACACAGCTCGCAAAAATTGGCGTGGCACAAGCCGAATTACAAATGGATGACATTGTTGCTCACCCTGATATAATGGATAATTCAGATGGAAGAAAGGTAATAATAGAGCTTAAGGACACAGTCGCCGGTAAAAGACTTGATATAAATGATTATACTTTTCGTTCCTATCTAAGACAACTACTTTATTATCTGATAATGACAGGTAGTGAAAAAGGCATCATTTCAATCAGATATAACATTAGAGAATTAAGATTGATAAAGAAGGATGAAACTGGTGAGTATTTCTTTAGGCCCAACAATGCTAAAGTTGCCGGAGTAGAAAGCTGGTCTGTTAATTTGCCAAAGGATGACATTACAAGAGAAATATTGAGAAATGAAATGGTGTTAAGAAAGAATATGCTTATGAATGCATTAGAAAATCATGATGTAACAATACTTCCCAGATTAACCGAACCATTAAAATCGAGTAAATGTCCAAATTGTCCTTTTTACCGTAGATGTTACGATGACATGGAGAATGAAAAGGCTCGGGATATTGCGAGACAGACAGATATTCTTGATATACGTGGTACGGTAGATTTTAGGCCATTCTAATCTAAATTGTACCTTTTCCTGTAAGATAATGTGCTTAGGAATAATATTGCAACTGGATTTAAGGAATAATCTAAATTTGTCGTTTATAGCAATACAATAAGGTATATCATCCTTTGTGCAAAATTTCGCAGTCTTTATTCACTTCGTCCTCATCCATGCCTGTATTCACCCAGACCTCATCACTCCCGTCTCCACAATAAACAATATCCCTTGCAGTATCTGGCTCTGTAGTATTCCTATTTGCAGTATAAATTTTGTCATTATCTGCTCCAGCGCTGATTTCATCTATTCCATGACCTCCTACTATAAGGTCATCGTCCTGTCCTGCGATAATTGTATCAGGACCATTACCTCCTAAAATAGTATCGTTACCTTCTCCTCCTATTACTTCATCTGCACCATAACCGCCTGTAATGTTGTCGTTGCCTGTGCTTCCCATCAATGAGTCTTTTTCTCCTCCTCCATGCATTACATCGTTACCTGCTCCACCTACAATTGTATCAGTGCCATTGAAGCCAATTAGATAATCATTGCCGAAAAGTCCAATTATGTAATCTGTTCCTTGAAGAGCATTCATTTTATTGGAATTTTTGTTACTATTAATACATCTGTCCTTACAGATCCCTTGCAGGATTTTGTATCTTTTGTATCTTTTTTACACATTATAGTCTCTGCACTTGTGATATGATGATATGATGCCAGAAATAGAATGCTGGTTAATACAAATAACGCGACAATTCTTATTGTATTTAGATCCTTGACTCAAATTCCCTTCTGAGAAGCGAGATATTCTACCATTTACGATATCCATTTTTAGCGACGAATAAATGTATTTTTATTAATTGTGAAGAAAAATATACATGTTGATTCAAACGTAAGATTACAAATTTTGTACGAATTGACAGTAAAATAAACTTCATTTAATATAACAATCGGCTATAACATTTTATTACTGCAAATGGACCTAATTTTATTAATATTAATTATTTCCAAATTCAAATATACAATATGAAACACAAGTCTTTACTTGACTAGGTATATAACAGCTATAGTAGTGATCATGATTACACTAACTTTAGTGTCAATCCATACCATCACAGGAAGACTTTATGCAATTGAACAACCAAGTACAATGCAAGGCATTAATGAGGAAGAATGTAATAAAATCTTTAACTGCAAAATCATAACTGAAAATGTATTCAAGTATCCCGATAGAGTAAATCCGTTTGATAAGAACGAAGAATTTGCTGAGACAGAGACGAATAACATCAATGATACAGAAAAGATTGAAGGACAGTCATGTCAAAAATTAATGGATGTTGATATCGAAAAAACTACTGACCAACAGATTGATAAACAAACTCCCAAGTTTCTGGTCTGTCTACCCTAAATAACTTTTGGATTTGTCGGACACTATATGTATAATAAATACGCATTTGACCTATTCGAAATAGTAATTTTACGATGAAATGTTAAACAAAGTTTATGAAACTAAAAACCATGATTTTTTTCCGTAGATAAAGCTCAGTTCAGATAATCTGACATCCTTTTCTGTTTCCTGTTTTTAATAATTGAACTATTTTTTATCCACTCTGTTTTTGATAATGACGTTTTTGAAACTCCATACTTTAATGCAGAATCAAAACTCTCAAAGCTCTTTCCCTGAGATTTGAGACATTCTCTTATTCCTTCTCTGACCTGCCAGACACCAAGGGACACGAAGTATTCAGGATGTATTTCTCTCAAAATCAAGACTGATCCTTTTTTTCTTATCTTGATAAGATATTCGGATACAGACAATCTTGCTGCAAAATACGCTCCAGCAATTGAAGGATAATGATCGATCTTTTTCCCTGATTCATAATCTGAGCCTATATGTACTCTCCCATTGGTATCGATCCATGATTCTATCATTTCAAAACTCCAAACATCGTCTGGGATGAATATTACTGAGTAATAATTTGCCAAATGATTAAAGTCAAATACAACGTAATTATCCAAGACTGGGTGATCCTTGATTTTATTTATTAAATATAGGGAAAGTATATCATCAGCTGCGGTAATACTCCATTTAGTAGGTACCAGTTTACGATTTTTCTTTCTACCGAGCATTCCCATACTTAGAACTTTTGAGATCTGACTAATATCGATATTATTATTATAAAGGTCAATAATGGCATCTGCCGCATATGAATCACCGTCGTAATATTTTTTTTCAATTTTGCGATCTGCAGTTGATGGAATAATCTTAAAGTCACTCACAGGCGCTGAGAATATTGTAGGAATTTCTTCAGATTGATTCTTAGTTAAAGTCATTTTATTTGCATATTGTGATGGAATTTTTTCAAAAGTTACAGTGCTTTCAACAACTTTTTTTGACAATGCCATCTCTTGCAAAGATTCAGTGTATCGTCCTGAAATATCATTGACATGGTGGATCTTTGTTCCCTTTAAAAGATTGATCCTGTAGTTAACTATCTCCTCTAGGGATTTTCCTGTCCACAATTCCGGTTTATCTAAAATTGACGTATCTCCATGATAAGGTGGAATCATTGGACCAATTCTAACTTGTGGATATCCAAATTCACCTACAAATATTGAAGGTGGAGAAGATCCATCAATTACATTAGTAGAAAATTTTTTACTATTATTATTGATAAACTGATACCAGTTCATCTTCAGTCTTTTCTTTATTTCAGCTATGGACGACATTAATCTTTAGATTCATTCTTATTGTATTCACCGGGTATTAAAATATAGATCAAAAAAATTATTTCCTATACTTATTACTAGTTCATGATATAGTGAAACTGCCTTACAATACGGGACAATGAATAATTTAGAACTTTTACTAGATTCTTAGGTTAATCGAGGAGTATGTAAAATCAAATATATTGATCGTTGGACTTTACTATAGGCAAAAAAGATAACCCTTGTTTAGTAAAAAAAATAGCAATCATTCAATATGGACAACGCTCGCAATTCTAAGTTCTATAGCTACCGTATCCATGTATACGGAGACAATGCTTCTTCCAGCACTTCCACAATTAATTCAAGATTTCAATTTGTCGTATAACACTTCATCGTGGATACTAAGTGCGTATCTTGTTGCAGGTGCAGTTATGACACCAGTCAGCGGAAAATTATCCGACATCTATGGTAAAAAAAGGATCATGATAATCCTCATTTTAATATATACTGTAGGCCTCATCATTTCACCTTTCTCTTCTAATTTTTTGATGTTACTAATATCCAGAATTATACAGGGAATTGGAATATCAGTATTCCCCGTTACTTTTGGACTTGTGAGAGAACATTTTCCAAGAGAAAAACTGGCAATAAGCCAAGGAATCATAAGCTCCATGTTTGCAGGCGGTTCTGTTTTGGGACTTGCAATTGGTGGAACTATCGTGCAGTTTTATGATTGGCGGCTGACATTTTTTTCAATTATTCCAATTGCAATATGTCTAATTATTATAATTAAAAAATTTATTCCAAGAGATAAGAAAGAAATTGAAATTTCCAAGCCTAAGAATGACCATTCGGACCAAAAATTTGATTTAAGAGGTTCGATATTGTTAGGAGTCAGCATTATCTCATTTCTTTTATTCATTACATTTCTTAGAACGAATAGTATTGATACTAACTATGAACTGTTAGAATCCATTAGGATTCCGATTACCTCTTTACTTTTCTTGATTATTTTCATTGCAAGCTTCATTGCTTTTTTGATTTATGAAAGGAGAACTAAATTCCCACTTATTGCTTCAAGCCTATTTCTTGACAGGAAGATTTTATCTTCAAACATCATTTTACTAATTGTAGGTATGTCTATGTTTACTATTTTTCAGACATTACCCATATTAGCCCAAAGTCCATACCCCGTAGGTTTTGATAATAATGCAATACAGATGTCATTAGTACAGATGCCATTTGCACTAGTACTTTTGATTTTAGGCCCATTAGCTGGTTTTATTATAACAAGAATTGGACAGACAACTCCCTTAGTGATTGGGACCCTTGCAATGTCATTTGGTTTTTGCCTTCTTTTGCTGTGGAGACTAAATGAGTTCTATATATCAATCTATTTGGTAATAATATCTATTGGTATTTCTTTAACAAATGTTAGTAGTACTAATATCGTAATGGTGCAAAGTTCATTCCAACAAATAGGGATCTCACTTGGAATTAGTAACTTATTAAGGATCATAGGGAGTTCAATAGGTCCAACAATAGCAGGCTTGTTCATGCAGACGCACTTATATCTAGTTACTCTACCCAATAATCAATATCAATATTTTCCATCTCCAGCTGCATATGATCTTATTTTTGGAACCATGTTATTTCTCTCACTATCTGCATTAGGTATCTCATTTTTTCTAGTCAAAAATCAACTCAAGATTGCATCCTAGATTCAATTCAGTTACCAAATACAGATTCTTCAAGAAATTTTCTTGTAGCTCGTTTTCTATACTTGAAAATCTTCTGAAGTTTGAATCCAATGTAAAATTCTAATATTTTTCCCAAGAATCCATAGGGTAACTCAAACTCAATTTTATCGATGACGCTTGTTTTGCAATCTCCAATTTCCTTGAATATATGCTCGTGTTTCCATATTTGAAAAGGAGGTTTTTTATTTTCCATTGGTATCATTTCATCCACATATACATATTTTTCAAAAAAAGTTATTTCAGAGCTCCATTTTGCACCTATGACTATTTTTCCAGAAAAACATGCTACTGTTCCTTTTTTCAATATCTCGTCCGTACTTTGTATCATATTCAATTTTATATCTTTTGGGCTAACTACTTCGAGGTGTCTTATATTCGTATGAAATTCCCAGACTGTAGCTATGTTAGAATTTACCTCAAATTCATGATAAAAGTTTTTCATTTTAAATTTGCATCATCTTTGACAAGTAATATTCTAACGCAGATATAGAAACATATTGTTTAAAAATCGGCGGATCTTAATTCACTCATGGTTAGAGTAGTGTCATTTAAAATTGTTAATTTACCACAGGAAAAAGTTTTTTCCGTGATTAAAGATATAGGTAAACTACCAAGTCTATTTCCTAACAAGTACAAGTCATTCAACATTCTTGAACAATCCGATAATTACATACTAACAGAAGAGATCGTTTCAATATCAGGAAAAGAAATTAAGCAGAAAGTAAAACACATCTTAGAACCAAACAGACTACTCAAAAGTGAAATTATCGAGTGGGATACTAAGGGCACGGTTTTGATGATAGAATTAAACCCAAAATCTAATTCAATCACAGAAATAAAGATAGATGCGGATCTTATGATAATGTCAAGTTTTTTATTTGTTTTTGATAATCTTATTTCACCTTTTCGGGAGTCGATTTTGATGAGAAATTTTTATAGTTGTTTGTTCTATCTACAAGATATTGTAGGCGAGATTTTGACTTTGCGGAATAGAATTAATATCGCTTCTGCGATTCTGTATTTCTCATTTATATGATAAATTATGATTCGACGGATTCAAAAGTTCTCCACATAGGATTTGATGATACTGATTCTTATTCTGGAAGATGTACTACTAACTTGGCCTTTAAGATAACTAACAAGCTAACAACTGAAATGGATTCTGTTTTCCTTGATTATCCACTTCTTGTGAGATTAAATCCCAATATTCCTTGGAAAACTAGAGGAAATGGAGGAATCTGCCTGAGGATCAAAACGAGTCAACCTAGTCAAATAATTGAATACTTGAAAAAAATTATCAAAACAGATTCAGACATCTCCAACGGTGCTAATCCAGGGTTGGCAATATTGGAGGGGGATACCATACCATTTTGTCTAAGGCAGTTTAGCAGCAGAGCAATGTATGATGTCCTAAAAATGGAAGATGCTGAGATACTGGCCTCACAACTTTCAATACAAATTTTCAAGTATGGAGAAGGACTCGGTATAATTGGTGCTCTAGCATCGATTGGATCATTATTAGAAGGAGATCACACATACGAAGCCATTGCATATAGGAAAGAACAATTTCAGGGCTCACCTAGGAAAATAGACAAAGCAAAGATATCAAAAATAAATACAGATACTCATCCATTTACATATAACAACTATGATAGTATTCATGATAGAGTACTTATAGCTCCGCATGGTCCGGACCCTGTCTTTTGTGGGATCAGAGGAGAGGATCCTTTTACTGTTATTAGAGCACTGCAATATGTGCTACCTCTCGAAAAACTTGAAGGGTATATGATATTTAGGACTAACCAAGGGACTAATATGCATCTTCAAAATGATTTATCTATAAAAAAAATTGGCACCCATAAGGCAGGATATGTTAGATGCAAGGTTATAAAAAGACCAACAATTATACGTGGAGGACATGTTTTATTTGAAGTATCTGATTTTAGTAACAACAAATATCTTGTAGCCGTGTATGAACCTACTGGTCTTGGGTATATTGCATCGAAACTGATAGAAGGAGATAACGTAGATATTGGAATTGGAGTTAGTAAGAATAACTCCCACAGTTCCAGTATTCTAAACGTTGAGTATCTCTCAATCTTGAAAATTGCCGATGAAAAGGTAAATATCAATCCATTATGCAGTAAATGTGAAAAAAGAATGAAATCTGAGGGTAAAAATAAGGGATTTCAATGCAAAATCTGCAGAGATAAAAATGACTCCAAGATCGTAGTTACTAATCAGAGAGATTTACAATTGGGAATGTATTTACCTTGTCTAAAGGCCCATCGGCATTTGACAAAACCACTACATAGATTTGGAATGGAAAAAACTTACCCACATATTCCGAATATAATCAAACCTCTACACGCTGAGTGGTTCAAATTATTTTGAACAAGTTGTCAGTCATGGGCAAGATATTTCAATGAAATGACTTAAAATATGTAGCGGGGGGTTGATTTGAACTTACGGCCATCAAGTCACCCTAAATGGAAACCGCTCTGCGGGTTATGAGCCCGCCGGGATAACTTAGCCTGTGATATCTGGCTTCCCCACCCCGCTACTAGCAGATTGAAACTGGGGAAATATATCTGTCTCTATTCCAAATTAAAAAATAAAATCCAAACTGGACAACTAAAAATTAAAAAAGTTCCAAGAAAATAAAAAGCATCTAGTTTCATTAGAAATGGCTCAACTATCACTTTATCCAAGTGGTTAAGTTATTCATAAATTCTGACCCAAGATTAATTTATTTGTTCTCTGACTCTGCATAAATTTACAGTAAATGATTTGCACGAAAATAAATTTTTTCAGTGTGTCATTCATTTCCATTCTGGAGATAATACAGATGCGGGGGATGGGATTTGAACCCACGAACCCCTACGGGATGAGGTCTCCCAGCTGGTCCATTTCTTCTGAGCCTCGTGTCAGAATCAATCTCACGCCTTTGACCAAGCTTGGCAACCCCCGCATAAATATTCATCCCATTGACCTTCATTTAAGTAATTGAACGATCATTAACAACCAACTTAACTTGACTTTTTTAGTTTACTTATTTTAACTCTCTTACCATGTGAAGATGGTATAATTTTCATTTTTGCATTTTGGAAGGAAGAAACTAATTCCTTACCACGATAGAATCTATCCAAGAAAATAGCTAATGCAGCAATTTCTGAATGCGGTTGATTACCAACTGCTATATTCATATCTGCCATAGAATAAATTTCCTTTGGAACTTTACTAGCTCCAATTACTATCAGTATGTTTTTTTCTTCCCCAAAATCAAATGATATGTTTTCTATATTTAATCCATACATGGTTAGATGAACAATTATTCCATTATTCCTCTTCCATGAATTTAGCACCGATTTCCAATCCTGTATAATTTCAATATCAAATTCATTAGAACCTCCCCAGTCATCACAAATTTTTCTGATTGTCTGGAGTATTGAATCGTCTACATCGGTCATGAAAATCTTTTTACAACCAAAAGCTCTTGACACTAATGCAACGTGTGTGGTAGTACGATCATCCCGTACAAGTCTGTGTCCCAATCTAAGAACTGCAATGGACATTAATTATCTACCTTTATCATTTTGACAAAGATTTTGGATTGGATAGTTTCGAGGAGAACACTAACATTCATTCCCGTCTTTGATGATATCATAACGATGTTGTTGTTACTTTCATTCATTAATCCTAGTAGCTTACATTTTTCTCTTGCATCCTGAATGTTCACCAGATCCATCTTATTGAATACATAAATTATTTTGGCGAATGATACTCCCAAGCGTATCAAGACAGTAAAGCTACTAGACAGTTGTTTCTTTATCATTTCGTAACTCTGACTAATATCCAATACAAGTAGAATAATATCGGAAAAAATTAATTCCTGTAAGGTTGACTTAAAAGCATCTATCATATAGGCTGGCAGTTTACTTATGAATCCTACTGTATCAGAAAACAATACTTTATTTCCCTTGATATTCACGATTCTGCTAGATGTAGAAAGCGTTGTAAATAATTCAATTCCCACCAATTTTGATTCTCCCGTCAAATGATTAAACAGAGTTGTCTTTCCAACTGAGGTATATCCTATAATGGATACAGTTGGAAAACCGGATCTTGCTCTTCCTGTTCTTTGCAAAAGCTTTCTCTTTTCTTCTTTTACTAGTTTTTTTCTTAAAACAGAAATTCTCCTCCTTATGTCAAGTTGATGAACATCTGCGTCGTACTTTCCCAAGCCAAAGAAACCTGGTTGTTCGCCCCTCTTTGCAAGCCTCACCTTCTCTTTGATTCTTACTGCTTCATAATGCAGTTCAGCAAGTTTTATCTGAATTTTAGACTCCTCGGTATTAGATCTCAATCTAAAGATTTCAAGAATTAGTTTTTCCCTATCAATGATATCGGTTTCACATAGTTGTGCCAAATTATATTGTTGTGTCGGTTTTAATATTTCATCAAAGATTACAAACTCAATATTCAAGGATTTAATCAATTCCCTAACTTCGTCTGCTTTTCCTTTTCCAATACCAAACTTTGATCTCGTTAAATGTTTCTGAGTCACAGTATGCACTACAGAATAACCTGCAGATTCTGCTAAGGACCTGGCTTCACTAGCAACATGTTTTATAGGATAAGTAATAAGTACTGTAGATTTATTCAATAGGCTCAACCTCCGTATATAGATTTATTCGAAAAAATCTTTCTAGTTTTTTGATTAATTCTTCATCAGGTTTTAGTGAACCACTCTCTATTTTTCTCAACAATGAAGCCCGCTCCTTTATGAGGATTCCTAACTGTTCATGTGTAAGACCGTGTTTCATCCTTGATTTTCGAATGATTTCTGAAAAATTTCTGACCAAGATGGTAGAGTCATCAAATGTTATTTTGTTGGTGGTTACCAATTTTTTTGGTCTAGCGGAGACTCTTCTTTGAATATTTTGTTGGTTATTTGATGGTTTGCCTCTCTTTGAACATGTCTTGCATACTGTCAGCAAGTTTCCTTCTACAAAAACCCTTTCGCCATGATCGATTATCTGAATTCCGCAGATTTCGCAAGAAGCCATAAATGATTTATTGATAAATGAACATCTTGTTTATTTTTTTCTAATCCATAGTTTGAATATCATCAATCAACAATATCACTAGTAACAAAATAGAAGTCGAAGTGAAATAGCATATTGAACCGTACCTTTCAAACGGTCTATATCACAATAATATTGCCAAAATTTCAACTATGTGTTTTTTATTTTTTGCCACATATGTTTTAAATACAGAAATCAAATAAAGCTAAGTAAGTTTTGAATCCTAACGAAAAAATTTCTTATCACATAAATGCGCTTTTTGGTAATGGTGTATCAAATGTTCTACCTAGTGAACTTTCATTCTTATATTCCAGAAAAACCGGAAGAATCAAGAGCTTTGGAACGAAGGATCGGCTTATAGGTACTTTAAGATCAGATGGTGGAATAGCTCTTACCATTTTCGGCGCTTCGATTTTGTTGAGCGACAGTAGTTTCAAACAGAACTGTATTATTCCAAAAGAAGAAGCCCTTCCATTTGTAAGCGAAGGAAGATCATTATTTTGTAAACATGTTGAGTGGTTCGGTTCAAATATCAATATTGGGTCAGAAGTAGTCGTAATAGATAAGAGTGACGTTGTACTCGCGGTAGGAAAATCGGTTGTTAGTCAATCACAGCTGCATGGTAGAATAGGAGACATGGCAGTGAGGATTAGAGAAGGAATAAAAAGTAGAGTGGAGCATCAAAATCCATGATGCGCGGTAATCGCGAGATGAGACGGATGCTGGACAAAATGGGCCTAAATATGCAGGAACTAGGTAATATTGAGGAAGTGGTTATTAAAACTGATACGAAGGAAATCTACTTGATAAAGCCACAGGTAATTGAAATGAAGGGTAAAGATAGTACTATTTTTCAAATTATTGCCGGAGAAATAGAAGAAAAAGAAAGAGAGGTTCCTACTTTCAAGGAGGAAGATATTGTCCTAGTAATGCAACAAGCTTCGAGTTCAAGAGAGAAAGCCATAATGGCTCTAACTGACACGAAGGGAGACATTGCACAGGCAATACTTAATCTTACGACATAGTACTATCACGAAGTATGCACAAAGTTACTTATCAATGCAGAGTTAATATATGGTTATAGGATTTTTGGTACAGGACAATGTCCTCTGTAGAAAAAATTATTACCGCATTATCTGAACTGGAAAAAGATATTGAGAGTTTGTCAATCAAAGTCCAAGATATGAAAAAGAGAATCTTGACCAATTCTGAAAAAGAAATCTCACAACTTAGAGAAAAGGTAATCGAGATTGCAAAGATGG
Source organism: Nitrososphaeraceae archaeon (assembly GCA_036566445.1). GTDB lineage: Archaea > Thermoproteota > Nitrososphaeria > Nitrososphaerales > Nitrososphaeraceae > TA-21. The sequence continues at coordinate 25,533 of DATCWH010000048.1, read as the reverse complement.
AATCAGAGAAAATAATTTCAGCTGCCAAACAAGAAGCAGAGGAGAAATCAGAGAAAATTTTGGAACAGGCCGAAACTAACCTGACCAAACTTAGAGAAAATACAAAACTTTCATTTGATAAATCCGTTAAACTGGTAGTAGATTCGGTATTAAACAAAAAGAACACAAATGAACCATAGTAAATACTTTGAACTAAAACTCAAAAAATTTAATAAGAATTAAAAATTAGTATAACTGAATGGAAAGCCCTTAGCAACAGAACAGAATTCAAATCAAATAGTGGTAGCAACTGTCAAAGGTCGACCCTATTATAAAATTGTAAGCATGCTGAAGTCTATGAATATTAGCTTTTCTTCACTTTCTCCAGAAGAAGCTTCAAGGACAAATGCAAAAATAATCATAACAACAAAGAATGAAGCATCGTTGATTAGAAGAGAAGATCTAATATTTGATTTTCAGCTTGATACATTTCCACCTTTCTTTAAGGCAATGCTATTAAAAAATTTGAGTGGCAATTATTTTGAAGATATTTTAGTGGTAGGAGTAGATCCTGGAAACAGGATAGGAATTTATGTTCTATACCTACACACAGAACTATACAGTACTGTTCAAAGCTCACTTAGAGAAGCGGTTAAATTCATTATGAATATACTTTCTTGCATAAATTCCAGTAAAAAGATACTGAAAATTGGAAATGGGGATTCGATTAAATGCAACCATATAGCACAAGAAATCAAGAATCAAAACAGATCAGTAAGGATAGAGATAGTTAACGAATTCGGTACTTCGCGAAATATATTTCCTAATTGTCGAGGAAATAGGGATGTGGGATCTGCAAGATCTATAGCATTGCGTTCTGGTCGTATTTTCAAAATTGATTAGTTATTCAACTAATTCTGAATGATGCAGACTGCAGATTTTAAATCAATTTACCATAGTATGTAAAATTAAAATATTTTAACTACTAGACATGATAAAATAGAGATAGACCAACAAATCAAATGATTTAGATATCTTGCCATAATAAAATACTACCAGTTAACATTGAGCGAAACTAACCAAGGGAACTATATTGCGAAGAAAATTACCTTGAAATCAAACAGAGTATTTCTATTAAAATTCATTGAATTTAATAACGGTTGTTTTGTTTCCCTTTCTGAAGATTTATGCAAAATAGGCGGCCTCCATGTTTCTGTGGCATCCAATAACAGGACACAAACTGCTAGAGTAATCCCAAATATCAGAGATCCCATCTTTATGAAGACCTTGTCGGAAAAAATATCATTAATGATAAATGGAATAGTAATAACCAACTTCAACAATAAGAAACCTTTGTCATTGAGAGAAATGCAAGAGATCATGAATGAAGTATTAAAATTATTGGAAACAAAAACTAGTGATTAGGGATGAAAAAAAGATTTGAATTCAATAAGATCCTTGGATTTACAGATTTTCTAAATGAATTAGAGAAAACAAACCAACTAATAAGGATAAAAAAAGTAGTCGATCCAAAATTTGAACTTGCAGCAATAGTAAGTAAGTTGGATAAAGGAAAGGCGGTACTTTTTGAAACGGTAAAAGATAGCAAGATAAAAGTGGCTGCAAATGTATTAGGTACAAGATACAGAATTGCATTATCTATAAATTCAAAAAATGAAAATTTGATACAAGATAGGATTAATGATGCCATAAGGAATAAATCTGAAATAACAAATATTGATGGTAGTAATAATTGGGATAAAAATTCAAAGAATCTATTTGATTTGCCTGTAGTGACGCATTTTGAAAAGGATTCTGGGGCTTATATAACTTCGTCTCTAGTAATAGCCAAAGACAAAGAAACGGGAAATCAGAATTTATCAACCCATCGTTTATTGAGGTTGGACAAAAAAAGGATGGCCATAAGGATGGTAGAAGGAAGACATCTGCATAAGTGTTTTACTAGTGCAAAGGAACATAGCGAGGACTTGCCTATTTCAGTAATAATTGGAGCCCACCCTGCCATCTCTGTTGCGGCTGCTTATCAAGCGCCTTACGGGGAGAATGAACTAAAAATAGCAAATTCATTAATGAGCAATAGGATGACATTGACTAAATCACCGGTGACAGGACTTTATGTTCCTAGAAACTCTGAGATTCTCTTGGAAGGAAGGATTCTAGCAGATGAAACAGCAGAGGAACAAATGGTCGAGATGCTAAGAACTTACGATATTAAGAGGAGACAACCTGTTTTTGAATTAGAAAAAATTTACCTAACTAGCGATCCCATTTATCACGACATTTTGCCTGGATATGGAGAACATAGGTTATTGATGGGATTGCCAATAGAATCTAAACTTTCCCATAGCGTAAAAGACGTGGTATCAGGCACCAGGGCAGTTCATCTAACTGATGGTGGGTGTAACTGGCTGGTTGCAGTTATTCAAATAAGAAAAAAATTGGAAGGAGAACCTAAAAATGCAATTGTCGCAGCGTTTGCAGGACATCCCTCACTAAAAATTGCAGTAGTAGTTGATGATGATATAAATCCCACAAATCCTACGGAGGTAGAGTATGCAATTTCGACAAGATGTCAAGGAGACAAGGATCTATTGATAATACCGAATTCAAAGGGATCAAGTTTAGATCCTTCAAGCGATCAGAATAATCTTATAACTACAAAGATGGGGATTGATGCAACTGCGACACTTTTAAAGTCAAAAGACAGGTTTGAAATCGCAAAAATACCGAGAGAAGAAAAAATTAAACTTTCAGATTATTTATAGAAGAAAATACGCCATTTTTATGCTCAGTCAGGACTCAAATGGAAGAAGATTTTTTTATTGGTCCACGCTTACCTTGTATAATAGATTAAATATCCTATACACACATATTTCTGAGTACATGCCATGAAACCCAACAATTTTGCAATGAGAGATTGGCACCTTGAACATGTTGAGAAAGTAATTCTTCGTTACATGAAAGGAATTTCTCCTGATGCTTCGTCATTTGAAAAACGAAATTTTAAAAAATATAGTACTATTTCCAGTTGTTCAAAACAAATAGAATATGATATAAAACATGGCGTAACAGCACAGGAGGTTGCAGACCTAATGAACAAGATAAGGAATGATGCGTCTTATTCTGAAGTAAGACAAAATCAAGAGGCAATACAAAGATTGGATGAACTTGAAAGGCAGCTAAACTCTCCAAAAAAAATAGGTTGGTAAAAAATTTATTCCTATAGTAATATTTTAGAGCATCATCATGTCACAAAATAGATTCTTTTCGGGAAATGTAATAGTTGTTTACTGTAATCTCGTAGAATTAGAGTCCAAGGATCAGTTGCCTCAGCACATCATGGAAAGAATAGGAGTTTGTACCAGAATATATGCACGAATCATGAAATCCAAGCCTGATAAATCTGATACAATCATTAAAGTTGCTGCTGACAAGAAGGTAGCTAGTATGGTAAAAAATATACTTTTGAACGATGGGATTGAAAAATCAAAAATAATTGTAGAAACCTCGTACAATAATATAGGCCACCTATTTTCTGGTATTATCGATGAAATAAGGAAAAGGCCCAATCCTCCTGTCATCTATTTTATCTCTTCGTATCAACAAAAGGATATTTTTGATCTGGCCACTTCTAGTTACAAGGAATACAAGATCCAATTTGAAGGTGCTCTTGATAAAAGACCGACAGTGAATATAGAAGAAGATGCAAAAAGAGAAAAGCTAAACAAAAGTTTTACAAATATTAAGGAAAAGGGAAAGAACAAGATGGTTGATATGCTTTTAAATTATATCTTTCCCGAAAGCAAAAAATCATGATGTTCACAAGATTTAATATCCAGATTATCATCGCATAAAAGATATGCGGTCATCGTCTAGTTTGGTTAGGACACTGGCCTTCCACTCCAATATACTGGAGAAGAAAGCCCGTAACCCGGGACTCTTAAATTGGAGCGGGAATTCAAATCCCGGTGACCGCAATATGTATAGCAAAAATACATTTTCAGATCTATTCATCCTTGTACATTAATAATTTATTATGATCGATCTTAGCGTTAATACTGCAGATCGTTTTCAAATTTTGAAACAGTCTTGGTACCTATCTACTAGAATAATTTCTACTAAGAAAATTCTAGATATTCACAATAAATGTCAATATCCCTCAATTAAAACTGGGAAATGAATAGATAATGCCAAGATTTTTATATTATTAGCTTGATTACAAAGGTATCTTTTGTCTCAAATTGTTAATCTTCCCAGAACTATGTATAAGAATAAACATGAATTATTTGAGCAAGTATTTCAGGCAATATTAAGAAGTGGTGAAGACGGGATTTTTCAAACTGAAATCTGCAAGGAATTTTCACTTGATAGTAGAGACGGATCAAGATTGGCTGGTAACCTGGAAAAGCAATCCCTCATCTCTCGTGAAAAAATATTGCACAAGGGCAGATGGACATACAAACTAATAGTCAAGAAATCGGCTATGGCCGAATATAATAGAAAACCAATACAAATTGATTGTGTTGAAGGAGCTCCATGCTTTAGCTGTGCTTATCAACATTCATGTTCTTCTGAAGATGAAGGAAGTCCTTATAGTCCGGCAAAGTGTGTCTGGTTAGAGGAATGGATTGTTGCTGGTTTCGAAAAGGTATACATGAAGAATGAAAAATGAGATTGTTTAGTTTAGTTTTGTTACCCTAGCTTGCTAGTAAAAGCAATCGGATAGATTGTAAATGCCGAGTCTATTTGAGCAGTTCCGTTGACATTCCATTCTGTGGAGTTGGCTACAAACTTGTCACTAAGTATATTATCAAATAATTCTGAATTAGAACTAGTACGGCTAAGCAGAAATGTTGACTCAAGCGTGGCAGGCGAATTTTGGTATATTTGTGGTCTTCCGTTTGGTGGAATATTTTCATATGAGAGAATTCCATTACCCAAATGAGTATTATTTGCATTAACAGAATACTCAATTTCAGAAGTTGACAAGGCTTTATCACCTTGGTTAAGTATCTCAAAAGTTACCTTTAATGGGATGGTATTGTTAACGATATTCGTATTTTCAGCTGTAATATTTTGGATACTTATAGTTACATCACTCAATTCAGTACCTCCCCTGAAGAGGTCAGGAATAGCAGGAAATAGTACGATAAACGCTACTATAGCAGCGATAGCGCCTATAAGAATAGCTCTTCTGGACCCGATAAACATAATCAGGATTATCCAGTCATAAATATAATCTTAGTCCAGAAATCTGAGTTAAACAGTTGAGAAATACTCTATTGTATAAATCCAACTATAATAAATAGACTAAAATAATCTTTTGATTATATGATTATTGAAAATAATGGGGAAAAAGATTATTGCTTCTATTGTCATTATTGCAGTGATATCGATTGTTATTTATTTAACTGCTTTTAGTGGAATTTTTCAAATGAGTGATTTTTCAAAAATAGGTTTAGCCAATATGAATATTACAAAGACAAGTATTTTTAATCAGGAGGCAATTAAAGATTCTAAACCACCTGAGTTATCAATTAAAAATATTACAACAGGAATCGTTGATGACGGTACTGGTAACTTTTCAATTATCTTTAATGTTTTCAACCCAAATAAGGGTACCGTTATGCTTGAATCTATATCGTACAATGTATATTCCAATTCTACAAGAATTGTTTCAGGTGATATAGGCCAACGACCAGAAGGTTTTGTGGATTCACAAGATAGTATTTTTCCAGTTATTGGAAACGGCACCCTTATTCTAAAGGATAAGAAAATAATCCCAACAAACAAGGATCTAAATCTGTCCCAGATCGCCAGTAATACTGATACTTCAGAATTCCTAGTGAATGGAAGCTATTTCTTCAAACAAACAGGTAGCTTCCAATCAACAGGAGGTGAAGAAGAATTCAGTATTATTTACCCGCATCCATGAAAGGAAGGAATTATTCAGAAAAAATTAAATGTTAATGATATAAATCTATGACGATATGTCTGAAGCATTCTTTATGTATGGTATTACAACAGGAGTTTTTGTAATATTTACCGGTATCTTGTTCGGGGTTAGAACAAGAAGGATTAATCAGCTGATGCAAAGGTCAAGAGAAAAAAAACAAATATCTTGACAATTATTTTTTCTTTCCAACTCCTAAGAAATCCAACATATGTTCTGATTCTTTTTGTGGTCCAAAACATCTTTGAAAATACTTGCATGAAAAACATAACTCGCTTGGTTCCACAACCGGTGTCTTTTTTTCCTTAAGCAAGAGGTGCAAGATTCTCGCTCTTCTTACAACTTGTTCAAACATTCTATTACTTTTGGGTACACTGAATTCAACAGATTTTCCTTCAGGTGTAAAGTAAACTATGAAACCACTTTGACTGTCGAAAATAAACATGGTTGCATTAGTATAAAGAAGATCGTTTGGATGAGGAAATTCCGGTATTTTCGAAACCGGTACAAAATTAATTATCATATCGTTGTCTATTATCAAATCGACAGTAGCGTAAATTGCAAGGTCGTCAACCTTGTACTCTCTTGTCGTTCCATTCAGAAACTTTGTAAGCGAGCCTTTGAATATATTGGTCAAAGCATTTGAATATTCATCTCCAAATGGATCCATTCTTTCAAAATAAGATAATCTACTACAACGTGTTATTTCTGATACATGTATCCCATTTGAGTCGTAAGCTAGTGCTAGTTTCTTAGAGATTTTAATCAGTTCATCTCCTATGAGTTTGTGGAAGTTCCTACCACCGAGCATCGTTCCTCATTGAATATAAGTCATATTTATATTGCATAGATAAAGTGAGGCATTTTCAATTAAAGGACTTCCAAGAAGTATATTCAGTGTATAATGTTCGATTAGAAATGTTTTGGAACGCTTTATTATAGGATTAAAAACCAGAATTTATAGGATCCTCTGGTTTCATTAATTCTCGCAATAAAATTGTTGCATACGAACCGGTTGGTATTTTGAATTTTACCAAAAGATTATCAGAATAGGAAAAATCATTTACTAGTAGTGGTAATTGTCTAAATCCACCTTCTACGCTCAACTCCTGCATCTCCTTAACATAGAAATCTTTTGGAGAGATATTTTCCTCTTTCATCAGGAGGTACAATTTATTCTCAAACCGTCCATCTGTGGATTTAAACGAATAGCCTGGCAAATGCATCGCAGGGACCAGGTTAGCACTACTGTCATCTAGATATTTCATCAATTTTCCCAAAGTGAATTGATTTTCTAACCTGAAACAAAAATCATTTTTAAGGCAAGAAGTAATTGATTCTTCATTTCTTATAATACTGCTCAAACATTTGTTAAACATAAACGCTTGGTACGCATGAACGAATAATCTCCTTATATTTATTGGAATTGATCTTAAGGAGCTTATGTATCCTTTGCCAGAAACGAGCGATCGTAAAAGGTTCCGCTCAAGGTCCATACCTTTTGGAATAATATTCATAACATGTCCATAATTTTTTGGATCATTGCACTTTTCTCTTATTTCTTTACTAAATTGGGTATCATATTCTGTTGTATGGCACAAGAATATTTCAACTGCTTTCTTAAAATTTCTTTTTATAATCTCTCTACCAACTAAATGCGTAACAAGTCGTTCACTGCCAAATCGTTGAAGCCCGTAATAATTTGGGATATTCCTGATTTCGGTAATAAATTCTGAAATATCTTTTCTTGATGGGTTTGAAATTTTTATCTCGAATTGATTTCCCATAATATGAGATTTTTTTATCGAATATTTTGAGAATCCAAGTAATGATAAATTTGTATGCGTGGTCTTACCTTCTCTAAATTTTTTGTCCTCACAGGTTGCATATTGTGTGGTAACGGCTTTAGAATCCTTAATGCCCAGTACTCTAATCCTTGTACCAAGCTGATTGTAAATCTCTAAAATGGCATGATTGGAATCCAGCCCTTTTTTTTGTAATAACAATACTGGGAATCTGTAAGACTTGTCAGCATTCCTTGATATATCCCTTGAAATGTATTCAACTAGTAATTCTAGAACCTTAAAATCTTCATTCTTTACCTTTATTGAACCTCCAATTCCATCAAATTTCGTAGAGTATAATTCAATGCCCGCCATCCTATCAATATATGGAATATTTTTATTCATAGTCTATTGATTTATCACCTACATTATTTTTTTTCTTGTGTGATTCATTCGGAGATCTTGATTACTATCTAAAAAATTATATAACATCTAATTTTCATGCTGTTTTCCTTCTATAAAGTTCCTTTGAGTCATTCTAAGCATACTACAATAAAGCTTAATATATGATTTAGGACAATTGAAATTGTGGATAGATTAGTTTCGAATCCATGTAAAAAATTTGTAATTTGTGAAAACTGCCTCTACTCTGGCAGTATTTGCACGTTTTATGACGCCCATAGATATTGTGTAGAATGTTTATGCGACCATGCCTGTTGTCCTGAATGCAGTTCAGGGTATCATGCAATCATGATTGCAGACTAGTTAGATCGGTTAATTCCATTTGGCTAATAGATTTGGGAATAACAGATTAAATTGATATCATTCATATTCTCAAACTCAATTTCCGCTATTCCCTACGCTAGGGGATTCAAAATAAAGAATTTATAGAAAGAAGACCACAGATATTATATGGGTGTAAGTCGGTACGTCGCAAAAGAGATAATGAAGGAAATTAGCAATCGTTCCAGAGAATTTTACGAATTTGTATTACCGCCAGTGGATATTTTTGAAGATGGCACAGAACTTGTGATTATAGTAGACCTTCCTGGATTTCAGAAAAAGGATATTCACGTAGGTATCTCCAAAGATATTCTTACAATAAGAGCAAAGAGAGTTATCGATATTGAATCACATACTATTCATTTTAGCCAGCGGCCAAGCAGGATTGAGAAAAAGATTCCTCTTCCCTATTCAATCCCAGAAGATGAAAATGCAAATAGTAAAGCAGATTACGCAAATGGCGTCTTGAAAATCAGGATACCGATATCTACAATGACAAGCGTGCCCATCACTTAAATTTATGACAAAATTTAATTGGAAAGGATTTACCTTTAACAATTTTTTTTAGAAATAAAAATAGAAATTCATTTAATATCAGTTTGCCTAATGTAAAAGCTCATTATTAGCCATATTATGGTTTATATTCTATAAGTTCAGAAGTCACATCTTGTTTGGAAGCCAATAACATTCTAATAATGCTGATGTGGTTGGGAGAATTAACATTCTGCAGTTGGTTACTTTCTTATGGTGCAGAACATCTAGCAACTAGATTTGGTGCCAGGTTTGTTGGAAGAACATTGCTTAGTGTAGCAACTACACTTCCTGAAATTGCAATCGTTGCGTATGCAGCATCGGCCGGGTCGTATGGAATTGCTTTAGGAGCAGGTTTAGGAAGCAACATACTAATGATGACACTGGGATTAGCGATAATGCTCTTAATTGCAACAACACGTCTTTCGAAAAAACCGATCAAGAAAATAAATGTAAGTTCATTTAAATTGGACAAAATTTTTCTGATAATTACAGCATTAGTAAGTGCATTTTTGTTTATTGACGGATATGACTTTATAGATGGAATCGTGTTTATTGCTTTATTCCTAGCGTACGTCTTTGTAGCATTTTATGAAATGAAAATAGAAAAAAAGAAAGACAAAGAAAAAATTATTGAAGAGTATGGTAAGGCTTCAGAAAAAGTTAGCGTGCCTGGTAATCAAAGGCAGTTAATGAAGGCAGGAATAATCTTCATTATTGGAACAATTGGTATCTTTTTTGGTGCTGAACCTTTCATAAAGTCATTGGAACATGTTTCCATTGAGATTGGTGTTTCAGCAGTAATACTTTCAGTGGTAATAAGTCCAATTGCCGGCGAAATGCCAGAGAAAATATCATTAATGTTGCTTGCTAGGAAGGGTGCTCAGGGTGTATCGATTGCGATTGCCAATGTACTGGGGTCAAAGATACTAAATAATACTCTCTTACTTGCCTTTGCGGTATTTGGTGCGATTTATCACAGTGGTTTGGGGGTAACCATAGATAGAACTCCAATTTTAACACAGCAGATGATACTAGCAACAGTAATAACATTATTTGCCGTTGGTTTATTATTCAGAAAGGAAATTGGAATAAGGACTGGGTTGATACTATTAGGAATGTATATTGTAAGTATTGGATTGCAATTTTTTATGAACTCATAAATTAATCAGATAATTATGACTTAGTATAAATCCATTGCATCAATGTCACTTTTTCGATGATTCTTCAGAATATGTTAACCATACGGATCTTTTTCTTCTTCGGATTTGGTACTATTATTACGATCCCCTAACAGAACACTAATATCCGAATAAGATTGGTTTCTAAAAACAGTAAGATTTAGTTTGTCTCCTGGGTGCTTATTTTCATCTATATAGGATACTAATTCCTCCATATATGTAACATTATGATTATCAACCGCCGTGATTATATCATTGCCATGTTTATCACCATAGTGATCAGTGGTACTTCCACGAAGACCTGCATTATCAGCTGGTCCATCCTTTGTTATTGAGTCCACATATACACCTTTAAAATCTCGACTTAAATTTTCAAAATTTTCTGTTAATTGTGATGTTAGAGTGCTTGCAGAAACTCCTAGCCATGAATGCGTATAATTTCCCGTACTTATGAGGACAGGTACTATTTTAGAAATAGTGTTAGAGGGAACTGCCAAACCTATCCCGGAAAATCCTCCGGCATCTGACAGTACACCTGCGGTATTCATTCCAATTACTTCTTCGTTGAGGTTGAGCAAAGGTCCTCCCGAATTCCCAGGGTTAATTAACGCATCTGTCTGAATCACACTTGGAATACTAAATAGGGATCCTTCAGTTGAAATCAAACGTCCTTTTTGACTGACAATACCAACGGATATCGAACCTGCCAGTCCATAAGGGTTTCCTATTGCAATAACTTGGTCGCCTACTTCAATATCAGAGGAATTTCCGAGCGGTAATGGACGTAATCCTGAGATATTTTGTGTTATTTTTATAACTGCGATATCGTTAAATGGATCGCTCCCTATGACAGACGCTACATATCTATTACCATCTATGAAAGTGACATCTACATTCTTAGAATCCTGTACAACATGATGATTAGTAATTATTCTACCATCCTTATCGAACACAAACCCAGATCCTAAACTGGTAACGTTTTCATCCTCTGGAGAATCTTCAGAAGCTTGCTGATTTTCTCGAGTGATTTGTACGACTGATCCTTGGACATCTTTAAAGATCTTACTAATCGATTCCACCGTGGATTTATTTTCGTTCTCTATCTGTGCGAAAACTTCGACTTTGTCCCCAAGCAACAGCATACTTGAACACATGAAAATAATGGTTATTAGAATGATAAATAGTTGGTTTTTCATATAAAAAATCCATTAAAGTAATCATATAGACTTTTCTATTGATTTGGTCAGTGAATAATCTATTTTCGATTGGATTTAGTATGCTGAAATTGATTCCAAGATAAAGTTGAATTTGGATCCAGGGAAAATTATACTCAACCTAATAAAGTGCAATAAATTAAACAAGTTAATACTATCTCATGTCGATCTTCTGGTACTTTTCACTTAGCTTTATTTTAAGTTCATCCAACTGATCAGATACCCATTTAACAAACCCATCAGTCATTTCCTGTGGTATTTTTCTTTTTTCAGCCAGCGCTAGATAACCCTCAAAGATCTTCGCATAAACGGAATTACATACAATCATGTTTGCCAATGCATCTGAAACAAAGTCATCACTCTTACTCTCTATAAAATTTCGCTTAAAAAGATCTAAAAGGTTTTTGGTCCGTCTATCAATCTCATTTTGATCCATTCCATTAGTCATTGTGAATTTGCTCATATACCCACAGAATTAACTTGGTCTTCAATTATTAAAATATTCATACTTGAAAATTACTGGATTTGCATTAAATGGCTGTGAAATTGTGTTTGAAGTAATCGACTTCTCAAAACAGCTATTTAATATAATTAGTAATTTGAGAGTTTTTAATGTTTAATAGGATTGTTTCATTTCTCCCAAGTGCAACAGAGATTATCTACTTGTTGAAATCTCAGGATTTATTATTTGGAGTCACTAGCCAATGTAATTATCCTGCAGAAGCAAAGAATAAACCTGAGGTCATAAGGTCAGTTTTTGATTCAGAATCAATGACAAGTTTGCAAATTGAAGAAAAAATACAGGAACTTTCGCGGTTACAAAATGATTTTTTCATAATAAATTATGGCCTACTAGAAAAAATACAGCCGGATCTCATAATATCTCAGGGGCTTTGTGATGTGTGCTCACCGCACAATAAAGAAATAGACAGAGCAATTCAATTTTTGGATTTTGAGCCTGATAGTCTAGTTCTGGATCCGCATACCGTTGATGACGTAATGCAAAATATTATAGATGTTGCTAAAATGGTTGGGAAGGAGACAGTTGGTTTAAAAATCAAAGTTTCTTTGACAAAAAGAATCGAAAAGATCTCTCTTCCTAAAAATAAAAAACCGAAGGTAATATGTCTGGAATGGTTTGATCCATTCTACATATGTGGTCATTGGGTTCCTCAAATGGTTGAAATTGCTGGAGGAGTTAATGGAATCAGCAAGATTGGTGAGAGGTCTCGTAAAATAGAATTATCACAAATATCTCAATTCGATCCTGACATACTGATTCTTTTGCCATGTGGATTTGATGTTTATAAGGTATTGCGAGAATACAGTTCTTTACAAAAAAATCATCATTGGAATTCACTTAGGGCCGTACAAAATGATATGGTCTTTGCGGTAGATGCTCTCTCATATTTTAGTCGACCTAGTCCTAGAATTATAACAGGTATTGAAATACTTGCCAAAATTATTAATCCAGATTCCTTTGCAGATTTAGTAGTTCCAATTAACTCCTATAATAGATTGAATAAACAATCTCAGTAAATGATTAAGATAAAATAGAATTATTCTTAAGTAAGAGAAACTTCGATGTATACGTCGTCAGGAATTTTTAGTCTCATCAACTGTCTGATTGATCTATCATCTGCTCCTAAATCAATTACCCGTCTATGAATCCTCATCTCATATTTATCCCATGTGTTAGTGCCTTGCCCACAAGGTGATTTTCTAGTAACGACTTTCATTTTTTTAGTGGGAAGTGGATGTGGTCCTTTAAATTTAATTCCATTTTTTTCTCCAATGCCCTTTATCTCATGGCATACATTTTCGAGCATAACAAGATTGGTGCTAGTTAATTTAATACGTGCTTCTTGAGTCAATAATTGGAGTCACTTTTTGGCACTTGGGTCGAATTTTTCTACAATAGATTTAACGACACCAGCGGCTATTGTTGTTCCCATATCTCTAAGTGCAAATCTGCCAATTTCTGGAAATTCCTTGAACGTTTCTATTGCCAGTGGCCTAACAGGTTTTATCCTCACGATTGCTGCATCACCAGTTTTTAGAAACTTTGGTTTTTCCTCAACAGCCCCACCGGTTTTGGGATCAATTTTTGCTACAAATTCAGATAACGTGGCAGCGACCTGCGCAGTGTGGGCATGTAGTACGGGAGTATAGCCTGGAGCCATTGCGGTAGGATGATGTATAATTATTATTTGTGCTTCAATTTCTCTTGCAGCATTGGGTGGCTTATCTGCAGGCCCAATCACATCTCCACGCTTAATTGACTTTTTATCTACACCTCTCAAATTAAATCCAATATTATCACCAGATTCTGCAGATTCCATCTGAGTATGATGCGTTTCTATTGATTTGACTTCTCCTATCACTCCAGATGGCATTACAATCACTTTGTCATTTGCCTTTAGAACTCCCGTTTCAACCCTGCCAACCGGTACTGTACCAACACCCGTTATTGTGTAAACATCTTGGATTGGTATCCTAAGTGGTTTTCCTACTGGTTTTTCTGGTGGTTCGAAAAGATCGAGCGTTTCAGCTAAAGTGGGTCCTTTATACCAAGGCATATTTTCAGATTTCTTGACTAAGTTGTCGCCTTTCCAACCTGAAACAGGTATGAAGCTTATTTTTGAAACATTATAACCTACTAGCTTTAACATTTTTTCTACAGTTTCTTTAACTTCATTGTAACGCGCTTCCGAATATCCTGAATCATCCATTTTATTCAAAGCAACTACAATTTGCCCTACACCGAGAGTCCTTGACAAAAATGCGTGTTCCCTTGCTTGTCCTCCTGGATCAGTAGCGGCTTCGGTCTCTCCTGGCTTTACCGATACCACAAGAATTGCAACATCTGCTTCTGATGCTCCAGTTATCATATTTTTGATAAAGTCTCTATGACCAGGAGCATCAATCAAAGTGTAAAAATATTTTGGGGTCTCAAATTTTTGAAATGCTAGATCTATTGTAATTCCTCTTTCTCTCTCATCCTTTATGCTATCTAATACCCAAGCGTACTTGAAAGTATCACCTTTTCCGGTTTCTTCAGATTCTTTGGCAAATGAATCAATGGTTCTTTGATCGATCACACCCATATCTACTAATAAATGACCAACAATAGTCGATTTACCATTATCAACGTGTCCCACAACCACAAGATTCATGTGTGGTTTTTTACTTGCGCTCATTAGATTAGAAGCGATAATAGGGCTTTATTTGTATTTCGTTAAATATAATATAATTTTGTTGATCCAATCAAGCTTCGTTAGTTACTAGTCGAGATACTATGCAATAAGTTTTCATGATGCAATGTCCAAATTCTATGCCCTGTCATAATCATCTTCAATTCTTACAATATCGTTTTCATCGAAGTTACCGTACGCAATTTCTAAAACAATGCAACCAGAATTGCTCGCTTGAATTCTATGCTTTGCACCCGATGGAATTATGATATTGTCCCCTTCACTTAGGGATGATTGTTTGTTCTGCACTTCCACCGTCGCAGCACCTTTAACTATTTTCCAAAATTCCTTTCGCTTAGTGTGATATTGAAGACTCAACCTTGACCCAGGTTTTATGTATAGTAATTTTACGGTACATCGTTCATTCTCATTGAATTTTTCAAATGATCCCCATGGGCGTTGTTCCGTGTAAACTTCCACAAAAAAACAATGGAAAAGTATAATTTAATTATTGTCATATTATTTATAGTAAAAAATATACAATAGTTACTTTAATTTACAATTATTGCCCAAGTCTTCAATGTGTATTTGCAATAATCACGGTGATTGTAAAGGATTGATAATGGAGGAAGAAATATTAAAAAACTTTTGTTCTTGTAATTGTCATGATAACAGTTATCAACTAATCCGAAATTCAATTGCCTTTAAAAACGTTGATAATGCAGGCAGTTATGGTATGAAATAAAATATTAATTACTAAGCTGTGGTACTAAAACCATCCATAAATTTTATTCCCTGCAAATAAAATGAAAGTTATATTTTAAGTCCGTCCATAAATCATTTAACTGGAGAGATTGTGGGTATTCCAGAAAATATTAATTCATCATAATTTCTAATCTTAGGAACAGTATTAGCTACTGTACGGAGATAAGGATTTTCTTGCCGTCTATTTCAACTTCCTTATATTCGATGTCCTCTAATCTGTCAGGAGTTATGATTACCTTTTTTACCCTGACGTAGTATGCTAATTCATTTTTATATTTTTCAAGTGATAATGAATCGTCTGGATCTAATTTTGATATATGGGCATATGATAGTATTTCTGTAGGAACAAAGCCACTTTCCTTTCTCAATTGTTGTATATTTCTTGCAATATCCTTCATAAGACCCATCGATATCAATTCGCTACTTCTAGTAGTATCGATGAACACAGCAATATCTTTCTGGTCCGATTCCACCAGTATGTATGGCATTTTTGCATCATAGGTAAATTCTACGTCATCCTTTGACAATTCGAATTCACCAGATGAATATTTTAGTTTGAAATTGCTATTTGACATTAATTGCGCAAACAAATCATTATAGTTAATTTTCTCAAATGCCTTCAGGGCTTCGTTTAGATCGTTCTTTAATCGAGGAGCAATTTTATTTATCCTAGGCTTCGCACTGACACTAACAAGATTTTCTGTATGCAGTAAATTAACTTTTTCAAAAAAATTACTAAAATTTACGATCTTGATTTCTATAGATGTCGTATTGAGTTGTTTCTTTAATAATTCTGATAACTGATTTGATTCAAGAAAACCTTTATCTTGAGTGCAAATAACAACCCTATTAACAGGCCATCTTCTTTTAAATTTCGCCTTCATTCTAGCTCCGTTAACTAAAGAAATAATTTGTTTTGACTTGTCTATTGCCGCTTCGACATCAATATTTACCAATTCACTCTTAAATTTTGGCCAAGATTCAAGCAAAACGACATCTTTGTTCTTGAAACACAACAAATACAAGTAATTTGTTATGAATGGACAATATGAATGAAGAATTATGTCAATTTGTAATAATGAATACCCAAGTACTGCATATATCACCTGCCTCCGTTCTATTGTTTCGATATTGTCATCCCATAGCTCATCCCTAGTCATAGGAACATAAGTTTGACTGAGATTATTAATTATGAATTCTTCCAAAACTTTTGCGCCCTCGTTAAACCTACAAGAATCAAGTGAAGATGTTACTGTTTTAACTAACGATTGTAATTTGGATAAAATCCAAGCTTCAGTCAGAGTAAAATATTTGCTTCTTACGATAGAATCGATGTCTATATTCCTAGTGTTAAATTTATCATAGGAGCTATTCTGAATTAAGTAGACATGCAGATAATAGAGAGTACTTAGCACCTGGTATGGCCTAGAAGCCATTTCAGTTAAGCTAAAGTTTAAAGACTCAACAGGAGAAGACTTCCACATGAAATAAAATCTTATTGCGTCAACCGGATTCTTAGTCAGGAGATCATTTGCGTCCAATACATTGCCCAAACTCTTACTCATTTTATTTCCTTTTTCATCTAAAATATGACCTTGAAATAGAAACGATTCAAAAGGAGATTTACCTACATTTCGCATTATTACATTTTCCATAAGTAATGTATATGCCCATCCCCTTGTTTGATCTATTCCTTCCGTGAGAAATGCAGCCGGTATTAGTTTTTCGTATTCATCATCCGAAAATGCTGCATAAGGTGAAGCACCACTATTGTGCCACGTATCAAGAACAAAAGATTCTCGAATCATGGGGTTGTTACATTTTGAACAATTAATCACAATATTATCTATCCACGGTCGATGCAATTCAAATTGTTCTCCGTCAGGTAACATTGATGCCCTCTTGATTATTTCATTCCTAGAAAACAACGATTCCTTCAAGCCGCATTTACTACAGTTCCATATCGGGAGAGGAGTTCCCCATACTCTCTCTCTTGATATGCACCACGGTACCTGTTCCTTTATTATTTCCAAAAATCTGTTTTTTGGAGATTCAAAAAAGAATTTAACACTTGAAACAGCAGAAATTGGTTTATCCCCAAGTTTATCAATCATGTAAAAATATTCTCGCCTTGCAAGCCAAACGACCTTGTGATTTGAACGCCAACAGGTTGGATACTGATGTTTGATTCTCCCTAACTTCAAATAGGCTCCTGTTTCTTTCATTTTTTCGACTACCAAAAGATCCGAGTCACGCACGAACAGTCCATTAAATATACCAGCCTTATCAGTAAATTCCACTCTATCATTAATGGGCACAAATATCGGAACATCGCGTTTGACAGCTATATCGAAATCTTCTTGGCCATTGGCAGGAGACAAATGGACTATTCCGCTGCCAGTACTTGCGTCAACGAAATTTTCTGCTACTACGAAATGTATTTTGTCCTCGTCGCTTAGTTCTTTCAGTCCTGGAATCAATCTCAACAGAGGGTGTATATACTTCTTGCCATCAAGTTCTACTCCCCTTACTACCTTGTTAACTGTAAAATTCTGAACATTAAGTTGATTCATCAAATCGTTTAACCTGTCATGCCCGACAATCCAATTTTCGTTTTCGATCGAAACGTAGGCATAATCAGACTCAGGGTTAACGCCAATCAACTCATCAGTGACTAGCGTGAATGGCATAGTTGTCCAAACAACCAGGAAAGTGTTTTCGTCCTTTATCCTCATCTTGTAATAAAAAGATGGATCTTCAAGGATCTTGTAACCCTGATTAACCTCTGCATTACTCAGGGAAGTCTGACATGATGGACAGTATGCAACTACTCTAAACCATTCTTTCAGAATCCCCAGGGATGTAGCTTTTTTAAGCACCTGCCATTCCCTTTCTATGTAATTATCAGTATGGGTCCAATACGCCCTTTGATAATCAAATGACATTCCAAGGAGCCCATCTACTTTGACCCACTTTTCCGCATTTTTTTTGATCAGCTCCTTGCATGCTTCTACAATTTTAGTAATGCCAACCCTTTTGATATTCTCGGCTTTACTCCCAGTTAATCCTAGATTTTTTTCTGCCTGTAATTCAACAGGCAATCCTTGTGTATCCCAGCCTGCACGGAATACGACTTTATATTTTTGCAGAGTTTTGTATCTAAACCATACATCCTTGATGATGCGCCCTCTCAGATGGCCTACATGTGGTTCACCATTAAGCGTGGGTGGCCCCTCAACATATCCAAGAATTTTTTTGAAAGATGATAACTCCTTATTGACTAGAGATTGCTGATCAATATCATTAAGGTATGAATTAACCTGTAATTCAATTTCCTTTGGATCAAATTTGGCTACTAACTTCATTAACGCCAACGTCGAGTTCTATTCACTCTTTTATAATTTTAGAGCTCAGATCATTTTATACTAGAAATTTTAGCTAGAATTTCTAGGTTCAATCAGGTTCAATTTCTCAGTTTGTCGGTGGTTCACCACTAACGAAATCACCGGGATTTGAACTTGACGTATGTGGGGATCCAGCTACATTTCTAATGAAATTCCATATTCTTATATCAAATTAATTATAAATGAAAACACTATAACAGTTATTTTCTACTAGAACTTTCATTTATTGTTCAAATGTTCCAACCATGTGCTATGATTTTAAGGTTTGCCATCTTTAAAAGCTAGAGTCATCACTTAAATTTCATGTTACACTGCTAGAAATATTTTTAAGGTTTGAAGATGCCGATGTAAGGAATTGCGACAACCAAGAAGAAATATTTCCGGAAGTATCATTATGGCAATAATAATTAAAACGGCGCTCTTGTCTTCACTTTCCGTAATACTTCTCACTGACTCAGCAACTCCAATGGTGAAACCAATTGATGTATTCTCGGAATCAGATGATTCTGTTGATGCTGCTGCTGCTCAGGTTTATATCTCAGATGATAATAGCGACGACAATGGTGACGGAGACGCCGGTGCTGCTGACTCGACATCAGTGAACGATAAGGAAAAGAAGAAAACAGGCTGGTCTGATATTGAATATCTTAGTGACGCAGACAATAACACGATGGTGGATTACAAAAACCTCCTTGGCCTGAATATTGGCAAAGTCTATAATCCTAACTTTGTCGACAACGCTGACTGGTTCCTTGACAGCAGCAATTATGAAGACCATGTAGATTACTATCTGATACCGTACAACTACGATTGGCACTTTTACTCTAAAATATCGGCGCCTTGGTATGGCTGTGAAGCTCAGAGTAAGGCGATGCTTGTGACTGCTAAAAAATACAATGAAACAGGTGATTTCAAATACCTAGAATTTTCCAAAAAAGTATTCAACGGCTTAAATTCTCCCGTTCTAAATCAGGACGGCTGGCTCTTGGGAGTGGTGGCTGAAAAAAACAATGCTAAAATACTGAACAGTCAGCTGTTTTGCGTCGCGAACCTGATGACTTACTACGAATATACCGGGGACGAGCATGCACTGACACTATTCAAAAAAGGTGTAGACGTAGTGGAGAAAAATATCAACAACCTATCGGAAGATTGTGGAACCTACTACTCTTTGTCCAAGGATAAGTTTGTATCGCACCAGAAGCACCCTGAATATATCAAAATGCTGGAAAGATTGTATTTGATGACCGAAAGCACTGCGCTGAAAAATACGCTGGACAAATGGCAACATGACTATCTGTTTCCTTGTTATGGCAAAAAATACAAGAATTAAGGCAAAGATTTACTTGAATATACTTTTATTCAACAGTCGTTAAAACTGTTATATATATTGAGGTGAGTGGTAAATCTACTCTTATAATTTTATCAACTATCTACCGTGAATAGCTCACCTTTAAAAAACAGTGGGTATTCTAAATAGTAAATTCAATAATCCCATTCAGAACCTTTTCGAATATAAATAGCACCTAATAAGAAAATATCATGATAACAAATCCAAGAACTCGTTCTATCAAGCAATCAGCCGATCAATGTACTGCGATGATAGAAATTCCAAAAGGTAGTCATATAAAATATGAATATGATATGGAAAGTGGTTTTATCAAAGTAGACAGGAAATTGTTTACTGCAATGTATTATCCATGTAACTATGGATTTTTACTAAATACACTTGAGAAAGATGGAGACCCTCTTGATGTATTGGTTCTCGGAGAAAACCCGTTAGCACCATTATCTTTAATAAAAGTAATACCCATAGGCGTACTACAGACTGAAGATGAGGAAGGTCATGATTCAAAAATAGTAGCCATACCCACATCGAAAATTGATCCTAGCTTCTCGACCGTTAATGATATCGAAGATGTCCCGCAACATTTGAAGGACCAAATTAAACACTTTTTTGAGCACTACAAAGAATTGGAGAAAGACAAATTTGTGAAAATTTCAGGATGGGAAAGAAAGGACTCTGCTATAAAAAAAATATCTGAAGCGATAGACAGCTACAAAAAACAAAACGATAACTAAAGCGCCTTAAACTGCTCGCTCCATCTCACGTATGCCCGAATCATATCCATACTTACACTTGGCCTTCTCATTTTTAGAATTTCTTTAAAATCGGATTCCGTTATGGATCGAGTATTTGCGTCATTGTCTAATCCCCTTCCACTTTGGAATAATTCATCTACAACACGCAACTGAACAGATTGACATATGTCCTTGACGTCGCTCCCGCTGTAACCATCTGTTAATTTTGCCAGATCTTCAATTTTCAATAAAGACTCCATTTGTAATCTTTTTGTGTACTGACCAAATAGGTGGGTTCTGGAAGCCCTGTTTGGCAGTGAAACATAAATTCTTTTTTGAAATCTTCGAAGAAAACCTGCTTCCAATGTCCATGGTTTGTTAGTTGCACCAATAACATACAATTTTGATTCTCTTGATTTTCCATTTATCCCATCCATTTCTGTAAGGAATTGATTTTTCACCCTAACTTCACCCCCAACTTCGCTGTTTCTATTACCCAAGAGTGAATCTATTTCATCAACAAAAATTAGAACAGGAACTCCTTCACTATCATGTAACTTTCGAGCCATAGAAAATAATTTTGAAACGTTTTTTTCCGCCTCACCTAGCCATTTACTCATCATTGAAGCGGCATCAACATTTATGAAATAACCATCGATTTCAGCTGCGGCGGCGGCGGCCAGTAAAGTCTTTCCACAACCAGGAGGTCCAAATAGCAGAATCCCTCTCGCCCAGCCCAAAGGTAGTAAATCTGGTCTAATAGTCGGATAAACTATAGACTCTCTCATGGCTCTCTTTGCATCATCCAAACCAATTACTTCATTCCAGGATACTTTTGGTTTGTCGGTCATCAGTAATTCTTCAAAGTATAAACTGTATCCACCACTGAGCTCATTTTTTCTCTTCGCTGAATGCATGTTGTTAAGAATTGAATTAGTTGGATTTGCTGGCTTTTGGTCAAATTGTCCTGCTTTATTAGTATCAGAATCGTATAATGGATTTGACATCTGCAGTGCTTTGATTCTATTTTGGTAAGAACTTGCTCGCTCCATGTAAATTTTATTGAGCTTATAATCAGGATAGATTTGTACTAACTTGACTAATGCTTCAACAGCTCGCTGATATGCACTAATTGCTTGCCCATTGGAACCCTCAGAGTCTAATCTAATCGCCTCAGCAGCATACTTACTAGCACTATTCTCTAGTTCCTGTGGAGCTAAACTCATATAATCATTAAAATTCAGAGTATTTCTTTGAATTACTGCATTGTGAATCTATATTGGGTAAGGGACAAAATAAATTGAACAAAGAGGGGAAAAAATTATCATTTTTTTATCTCAAGGAATAAAAAAATATAATGTAGTTGCCTAAAATTAGTATTTTGTCTTCAGTTCAGACTTGCTTTAAATAATTAATTCATCACTGGAAATGAGCCAATTATCAACCAATGAGAAAGCTCAGAAAAAATCATCCACTTTATAACATGATGAAGTTCCAGCTTTACATTTTTTTTTGTTTTGTCCAATGAAATTGACATCTTGATTTACTTCTAAATAAAAAAAAGGTGCTTATGAAAAAACGTACTAATGATATTCCAAATTATCTTGACCTTGTAGCGAATTTAGAAGAATTTGGGCTATCAAAATATGAATCTATGGCATACATAACGTTGGTGTCAAGAGGAACTTTAGGTGCAAGTGAGATAGCTTATTATTCAAATCTCCCCAGAACAAAGATTTACACAACTTTAAAAAAATTAGAAAGAAAAAAACTATCAACGATTTCAAGTCAAAAACCAATGATAGCGACGGCCACACCACCTAGTGAGGCATTTCGAGAGATTATTACATTGCAAGAAAGAAGGTTGGCAAGCATGCACAGTATTTTGGATAGTCTGAAGAAATTGAGGGAAGAGGACAAAAAACCATATGAAGAAAAAAAATACTTGATCCTGGAACCTAATGTAGTGGTAAAAAAAATTGAAGAGTTGATTTCATCAACCAAATCGAACATCGATTTAATTCTAGACTCATGGGGACGAAATGTGGTTTTTCAATGCAAAACTACTTTAGCAGAGATCGCTAGGAAGGGTGTAAAAATCAATATGCTCCTTGGAATCCAATCAATCATCAACGATAGTATTGGAACATTCCCAGATGGTGTAGAAATTAGGTCAGATAATGTTTCTGGAAATATACTAATTTTCGATTTCAAAAAAATTATTTTTATCGATAGTGCGGATGGAAAAGCCTCACTAATATTGACTGCGGATCCATTCGGTACTTCATATGTCAAATTATTTGATGAAAAATGGAAAGAAGCTCTAAGAATAAATCCCGGCATGCTGTCTAATAAAATTCCAAAAGAAGCATTAACTCTATCTAAAATGGTAGAAAACGAACTTTCACATATTTTACTTGACTTATCAATCAAGCAGGATAATAATTATACATCCTTAATCGCTAAGATTGAAAAATTAGGCAATGCCATAAGGTGCCAAAGTATTGAGGAATTAATAAGTATCATAGATTATGCACTAAGAATAAGCTATTCAGGCTATCTAAAATACGAGAGCCAAAATAACATGTTAAAGCTTCATTATGATTCAAAAGAAAAATCAGCTGTACCTTGGGCATTAATTATTATGGCTTATATTAAGAAATTTGGAAATGATGCAAAAATCATATATGACCACAGCGAAATGAAACCAAATACCATACACATAAAGCTCTTGCATCCAAGTCTGATTCGTGTAAATTAAGCAATACTAGATGCAGTACTCATTGATTAACCCTTTATTTCAAGTAACCTTTGAATTAATCAGTTTTTTATATCGTACACGCAATTTGTTACCACATATCGAACAAACTGATTGTGTTGAAGGGTATCCCCTGCCACAACTGCTACAAAACTTGATCCATTTTCTCGTCTCTCTGATACCTTTTGTTCCTAAATTGAGTAATCCTATTGGGATAGTTCTTGCTAAATTACATACTGCAAAGTCATCGGTAACTAGTATTGCACTGTAATCCTTCGCTAGGGCGAGAATTGAAATATCAGCCTCTGTAAGTCGGCTCTCGCCTACTTGTTTCGCTAAAGATTTAACAAACCTTACAGTTCTATAGTTAGGCTCCAATATCATAATTCTCTTGTTTAATATCAAACTCTCCAAAGTAGAAAGTTTGTTTTGAATGTGGGAAATCTCTTCAAATATCAATGCTGTTGTGATACAAGTACTGCTGGAACGCAAATGAAATCCTTGATAAAATGCAGTTGAGTCCAACGCAAATTTTGATTCTGCTCTAGAATCCGAGTTTTTCAAGTTGTCTTATTCCTCTTTTACCAATGCGCAGGAATATTCCGTCAAAAGGATATCTAGAAATGGTAATGTTATTTTTTGATCTGGAATCAAATACTTGTTGACCGTCAATAATTATTTTGGAATTGTCCGTCGAAGTGATAATAATATCCTTTAGTTCAAGAATCAACGCAGGTGTTTTGTTAACTGGAGCAATAGGTAATATCATGACACAATTCATATTTTCATGAACTATTGGTCCGCCTAATGAGAGAGCATGTCCAGTAGAGCCCGTTGGGGTAGAAATTATTACTCCGTCCATTTTTTGAGATACCGGATAATCAAATACATTTATAGTAATTGTAGGAGTCTTGGTCAGATTTGTTCTTGTGATAACTATATCATTCAGCGCAGCTCCAATCATTTTACCATCGATCTGTGCCTGCAATCTCAGCCTTTTATCATAAAAATAATTCCTATTGAAAATATCATGAAGCTGCTGTTCAATGGGTGTTGTATTTGCTTCTGCCAAAATACCTCTGGTTCCTCCAATGTTTAGGCTGAAAACTGGCGTACTCTTCCTTATCGTTCTAAATGCACGAAGAGTGGTACCATCTCCCCCTATTGCAAAAACCAGATCAAGATCAGTATTAACAAGTTCAGCAGGTTCAACCAGATGAATATTATTGACACCTAGTTGTTCTACTGAGAATACTTGAATCTTTTTTTTGGCCAAAAATTTTGCAATATGTCGTGCAGCATCCTTTGCTAATGAATTATTGATTTTTGTAATAATAGCAGCCTTATTTACCTGTAGCACCAATTAACAAGTTAGTCCCTTGCATGACTTAAATGCATTTTTATCTCTTAATTCGCTATCCACACGAATAAATATGCTCTAATTATTTCGATTTATGGGCCGATAGCTCAGCTTGGCGGAGCGTTCGACTGATAATCGAAAGGCCGAGGGTTCAAATCCCTTTCGGCCCACCATATTTTGAGTATAACTTGAAGTAATATTTTGAACCGATTACTAATCATAAAGAATTTTTTTCTTTGTAATAATGAAGTGATCTGGTCTATTCATATTTCCGTTCTCGGAGAACGTACCTGATAAACTATATTCCTCTTTTGAATTATCGATATATATATTTAGAAAACCATGTCTCTGAAATTGAGTTATAACATAGGGTGCTTGACCTGTAAAATTATAAAAACATCCGTTAAGGAATCAAATTAAAGTGTTACGATATTCGTCTTTTGCCCAATCAATAAGTGATGTCAGTTCGGTTGTACTATAATCAACATCCATCTCATGTGACACTTGCAAGAGATCATTGTTCG